>CAJXSB010000085.1 GCA_913060435.1 uncultured Desulfococcus sp. | reverse complement strand
ATCCGCCCGCCGCGCCAGCAGAACGGCACTTCGTTCTATTATTTCGCGACGGACCAGTGGCGCTATGACGGTTTCGGCGCCGAAAACATCCTCTGGCCCCTGGCGGATCCGGACAGGCCCCGCCACATGGCCGACTACAATGCCGCGGCCGTTCGCCTCGGCTGGCTCCCCTCCTACCCCCAGTTCAACCGGAATCCTCTGGAGATCTGCCGGGAGGCTGCAGCGATGGGCGCGTCCAGCGACGCCGAGATCGTCGCCCATGCCGTCGACCAGCTCCAGGACGGATCCCTCGATTTCGCCGTGGCGGACCCGGACCACCCGGACAATTTTCCCCGGATCCTTTTTCTCTGGCGGGCCAACCTCCTCGGGGCCAGCGGCAAGGGGCATGAATATTTCCTAAAGCACCTCCTGGGCGTGGAGAACGCCGTGCTCAATGAGGAGAGCGCGCTGCGCCCCGAAGAGGTCCGCTGGCGGGAGCCTGCACCCGAGGGCAAGCTCGACCTCCTGGTCACCCTGGAGCTCCGGATGTCCACCAGCGCCATGTACGCCGACATCGCCCTGCCCGCCGCGGGATGGTACGAGATGCACGACCTCAGCACCACCGACATGCATCCCTTCATCCATCCCTTCAACCCGGCCGTCGATCCGCCGTGGGAGGCCCGGACCAACTGGGACCAGTTCTCGGTCATCGCCGAGAAATTCTCCGAGCTCGCGGCGGTCCACCTGGGCGAGATGACGGATCTGGTGGCGTCGCCGCTCCTGCACGACACCCCTGGCGAGATCGCCCAGCCCGAGATTCGTGACTGGCGGCGGGGGGAAGCCGGGCCGGTGCCCGGAAAGACCATGCCCCAGCTTACGGTGGTCCGACGGGACTTCCCCAACGCCTATAAGATGATGACGGCCCTCGGCCCCCTGGTGCACCAGGCGGGCGTCGGATCCAAGGGGGTTGCCTGGTCGGGAGCGGATGAATACAAAGCCCTGGCCGACGATCTCGGCACGGTGGCCGAACCCGGGAAAAGCTTCGGCATGCCGTCTTTGGCCACCGGCAGGCAGGTGGCCGAAGCGATCCTGCGGCTGGCGCCCGAGACCAACGGCGAGACCGCCGTCAAGGCCTGGGGCGGGCTGGAAAAACGGACGGGTCGGCCCCTCGTCCACCTGAGCGCGGCCCGGAAAGGGGAGCGCTTCTCCTTCGACGACCTCACGGCCCAGCCCCGGAAGATCATCACTTCGCCGGTCTGGAGCGGCATTGAATCGGAGGACCGGCGGTATTCTCCCTTTGTCATCAACATCGAGGAAAAGGTCCCCTTCCGGACCCTCACCGGCCGGGCGCAGTTCTACCAGGATCACCCCTGGATGCGGGATTTCGGCGAGCAGCTGCCCCTCTACCGCCCGCCCCTCGACATGGTGGCCCTGGGCACCACCGAGGTGGCGCGCGATCCGGACCGCGAGCTCTTCCTGAACTATCTGACCCCCCATTCCAAGTGGTCGATCCACAGCACCTATTCGGACACCCTGACCATGCTGACCCTCTTCCGAGGCGGGGAGGCCATCTGGATCAACGACGAGGATGCCCGGCGGATCGCCGTCAAGGACAACGACTGGCTGGAGTGCTTCAACGTCAACGGTCTGGTGCTCGCCAAGGCCGTGGTCAGCCCACGCATTCCGCCCGGCAAGGCCTTCATGTATCACGCCCAGGAGCGCCTCATCAACACGCCGGGCTCCAAGTTCAGCGGCCAGCGCGGCGGCACCCACAACAGCGTCACCCGCATCATGGTCAAGCCGACCCACATGATCGGGGGCTACGCCCAGTTCAGTTACGGCTTCAACTACTACGGGCCGGTGGGCTCCCAGCGCGACGAGGTGATCATCGTACGCCGGGCCGGGGAGGTGGACTGGTATGAAGATTAGAGCGCAGATGGCCATGGTGCTGAACCTGGACAAGTGCATCGGCTGCCACACCTGCAGCATCCCGTGCAAGAATGTCTGGACCAACCGCAAAGGCGCCGAGTACATGTGGTTCAACAACGTGGAGACCAAGCCCGGCATCGGCTATCCCCGGGAGTGGGAGAACCAGGACCGCCGCCGCGGCGGCTGGACCGTGGAGAACGGCCGCCTCCGCCTCCGGGCCGGCGGCCGCATCCGCAAGGCCTCGCGGATCTTCCACAACCCCGACCTGCCCACCATCGACGACTACTACGAGCCCTGGACCTACGACTACGAAACCCTGGTCACCGGACCGGGGAAAAAGCACCAGCCGTCCATTCGACCCAAATCCCAGATCACCGGGGAGTCGATGCGGATCGAATGGGGGCCCAACTGGGAGGACGACCTGGCCGGCGTTTCCAAGACCGGCTCCCGGGACGTCAATTTTGCCGGCCTCGACCATGCCGTCTATCTCTCGTTCCGGCGGGTCTTCATGTTTTACCTCCCCCGGCTGTGCGAACACTGCCTCAACCCCGCCTGTGCGGCCTCGTGTCCGTCCGGGGCGATCTACAAGCGGGACGAGGACGGGATCGTCCTCGTCGACCAGGAGCGCTGCCGGGGGTGGCGGTACTGCGTGTCCGGCTGCCCCTACAAGAAGGTCTACTTCAACTGGCAGGCCGGCCGGTCGGAGAAATGCATCTTCTGCTACCCGCGGATCGAAGCCGGCCTCACCACCCTCTGCGCCCACAGCTGCGTCGGGCGGATCCGCTACGTGGGGGTGGTCCTCTACGATGCGGACCGCATCCAGGAGGCTGCGTCCGTGGCGGACGACCGCGACGCCTACCCGGCCCTCCTCGACCTTCTCCTCGACCCCTCGGCCCCGGAGACGGAAGCCGCGGCACGGGATGCCGGCATCCCCGAACCGGTCATGGCCGCGGCCCGGCGCTCGCCTGTCGACCTTCTGGCACGGACCTGGCGGCTGGCATTGCCCCTCCATCCCGAATATCGCACCCTGCCCATGGTCTGGTACATCCCGCCCCTGAGCCCTGTCGAGGCGACTGCCGGGGGTGGGGACGTGCAGGGGGCCGTCGACCGTCTGAGGATCCCGGTGCGGTACCTGGCCAATTTGCTCACGGCCGGGGACGAGGCCCCGGTCCGGGCGTCCCTGAAACGCCTCGCCGCCATGCGCGCCTATATGCGGTCGGTCCGGGTGGACGGTGCTCCGGACGCCGCCATTCCCGAATCCGTAGGCCTCGACCCCGAATCCGTCCAGCGCATGTACGACCTGCTGGCCATTGCCCGGCTGGCGGAGCGGTTCGTGGTGCCCACGGCCTTTTTCCCGGAGAGCAGCCCGCGCCATGCAGCCCAGGGCTGCACAGGTTTTCCCGGATGCGGCGGAGGTGGCGATGATGACCGACGATGAGCGGATGCAGCTCAAGCTGCTCTCCTTTTTCCTCGAGTATCCGGACGCCGGATGGTTCGAGGGGCTTGCCGATGCCGGCGCAGCGCTGAAAACGGTTTCGGCCGGCCCGGGCCGGGAGGCGCTCCGGCAGTTCCTGGACCGGGCCGTCGGCACCCCGGCGATCCGGCTTCAGGAGGCCTACACGGCGGGCTTCGACCTCTCTCCATCCACCAGCCTCAACCTCACCTACCATCTCCTGGGCGACAGCGAGGACCGCGGCAGGGCCCTGGCCCGGCTCGTCGAGATCTACCGACGGGGGGGATGGGAGGCCGCCGCCGGCGAGCTGCCGGACTTCCTGCCCCTGGTGCTGGAATTCCTCGCGGTATGTCCGGCGCCCGAGGATGCGGACCTGCTCTGGGACTGCCTCGGCAGCGTGGAGAGCGTGGCCGGCCGCCTGGCGCGGGAGGCCCATCCCTATGCCGGCCTGCTGGCCCTGGCCGCCGGCATCCTTGCGGACCGAACCCAAGACGCGCCCGACAGCGCGGGAAAGGATGCCTGACATGGACCTGTTCCATACATTGGCGTTTCTGGTTTTTCCCTATATCTCCCTGGCGGTCTTCACGGTGGGGCACCTCTACCGCTACCGGACCGACCGGTACGGCTGGACGGCGAAATCGAGTGAGTTTCTCGAGAAGGAGAACCTCTTTTTCGGCGCCACCATCTTTCACTGGGGGGTACTGTTCACCCTGGCGGGCCATGCCGGCGGGCTTTTGATTCCCCAGCGCCTTTTTGACGCGGCGGGCATCGATGCCGGGGCCCACACGGCCATCGCCTATTACAGCGGGATCGCGGTGGGGCATGCGGCCTTCATCGGCGCCCTGCTGCTCCTGCTTCGGCGGATCTTCTTCCGGCGTATCCGCGCCACCACGACCTTCAACGACGTCGTCACCCTGCTGGCCCTGGTCTTCGTCACGGGGGCCGGGCTTTTCAACGTGCTTTTCGGCCATTATGACGTCCTCTACACCGTGGCTCCCTGGATCCGTGGGGTTGTGACCTTCGCGCCTGAACCGGGCCTGATGCGGGACGTCCCTGTCAGCTACAAGGTCCACATTCTGAGCGCCTTCGCCCTGCTGGCCTTTTCGCCCTTCAGCCGCCTGGTCCACATCTGGAGCGCGCCCGTCGGATATTTCTTCCGGAGCTGGATCCTGTTCCGGGGAAAGGTTTCGGCTTGAGGCGAACCCCTGGCGGCGCCTCGGCCGGCACCCTGATTCCCGCAGTCAACCCGAGACCAAGGAGATGCGCCATGACGGAAGAAGAAAATGTCTGCCACGCTGTGTCGAGCCCCCGGATGGCCCTGACATGGACCACCATCGCCTTTTTCGGCGGATTCGCCGGCGTCTCGGCATTCGGGCCCATCGTAAGCCAGCTCAAGCAGACCATGGCCATGAGCCCCCTGCTGTCGGGGCTCCTGGCGGCAAGTCCCGCCCTGACTGGATCGCTCCTCCGGATTCCCTTCGGCGCCATGGTCGACCGCGTGGGCGGCAAGAAGCCGATCCTGACGCTCCTCCTGCTGGCGGCGGCCGGCATCGGGGGGATCATCCTCATGTCCCAGCAGTCGGCTGCGCCCCGACCCGAAGACTATCCGTATTTCCTCGTCTTCGGGATGCTCTGCGGGTGCGGCATCGCCGTCTTCTCCGTCGGGGTGCCGACAGTCTCCTACTGGTACCCCCAGCGGCGGCAGGGGGCCGCCCTGGCCGTATACGCCGGCCTCGGAAACCTGGCGCCCGGGCTCTTCGCCATCCTGTTGCCCTATATGGTCGTCTCCCTCGGCCTCACCCGGTCCTACCTGCTCTGGCTGGGGATGCTGGTCGTCCTGACGGCCCTCGTCTTCGTCTTCATGAAGGACGCCCCCTATTTCCAGTACCGGGAGATGGGCATCGAAATCGATCCCGAAGCCCTCTTTCTCACCTGCGGCGAGGAGCTGGTTCCCTCGGGGAGGGCCTTTGCGTCCATCCTGAAGGCGGCGGCGGACTGGCGGACCTGGTGCCTGACCTATTTCTATTTCGTCTCCTTCGGCGGGGTTATCGCCCTTACGGTCTGGCTGCCCACCTACTGGGCGGAGCGGTTCCGGATCGACATGATCGCAGCCGGCACCCTTACGGCCGCCTATTCCCTCTCGTCCAGTCTGCTCCGGGTCGCGGGGGGGCACTGTTCCGACCGCTTCGGCGGCGAGGGGACGGTGCTGGGGGCGTTCGTGGTGACGGCGACGGGGGCCCTGCTAATGATGGCGGCGGGCGGATCCCTGGCGGCGGCATTCTCCGGCCAGATGATCCTGGCCCTGGGCATGGGCTTCGCCAACGCCGCCGTTTTCAAGCTCGTGCCCAAGTACAGCCCGGCGTCGGTGGGCGGGGCCGCCGGCATTGTCGGCGGGCTGGGGGCATTTGGCGGGTTCGCCATCCCGCCGCTCATGGCGCTCTTTGTCAAATGGCACCCCGAGGCCGGCTATGCCCGCGGGTTCTGGGTTTTCCTGGTCCTTTCGGCGGTTGCCGTCCTGCTTTTTTTCATCCTCCACCGGCACGCGCCGGCAAAGGAAGCCTAACCCGGCAACGGGCGAGCCCGGGAATACCTGTCGCGTGTTTCCGCCGGGCGGAGCGCTGGAATCCGGAGGCTTTTCAATGAACAATGATGCCATCCGCCGAAGCAACACGATTCTCTACTGCCGAAAATGGGCCGCCGTCGTCGCCTTCTACCGGGACGTCCTGGCGCTGCCCGTACACCTGGCCACCGACTGGTTCGTAGAGTTCCAGGTGGCCGGCGGCGCGTTTGTAAGCATCGCCGACGAAGGCCGGGCCTCCATCAAGAGCACCGGGGGCGGGGGGGTCACCCTCTCGTTCCATGTCGGGGATGTCGACGCCTGGCACCGGCGCCTCGGACGCCTGGGGGTCGCGGTCGGGCGCATCCGCCATCACTGGGGCGCCCGGGCCTTCTTCCTCCGCGATCCTGAAGGCCACCGGATCGAGATATGGTCGGCGGCGCCGGAAGCCCCGGGCGACGCCGATGAGATCCCTTGATTTTCCAAACGGTCCGGCCGTTCATGCTCGAGTTCATGGCCCGGCGGATCAATGTGCAGCTGTCGCGGCTCCTGGAGGTGAACCCCAACGCCTTCATGTTCGTGGACGAGCCGGGGCTCCAGTTCCTCTTCTCGGCCCTGTCGGGCTACGGCGACCTCAAGGCCAAGGGGGACATGGACGATTTCTTCGCCATGATCGACCGGCCCCGGGGGATCCACCTGTGCGGCAACCCGGAATGGGACTTCCTGCTCGGCCTCGACCTGGATGTCCTCTCCATGGATCTCTATACGAATCGGGAGGTCTTCGCCGCCTACGGCGCGTCGATCCGGCGGTTCCTGGACCGGGGAGGCGTCATCGTCTGGGGCATCGTCCCCACCGGCGTCGAGGCGTTCGAAAGCGAGGATATTCCATCCCTGACGGCCCAGCTCGAGGGCGTATGGGAGATTCTCGGAAAGAAGGGGGTCGACCGGGATTTCCTGCTTTCCCGGAGCATGCTGTCGCCCGCCACCTGCTGTCTGGTGAACCCGGACCGGGAGAAAACCGTCGAGCGGGCCTTCGGGGTGGTCGCGGAGATGTCTCGGCGGCTGCGGGAGAAATACCGCCTGGCCTGATGGCCGGCCAGGGGCGGGTCAGTCGGGGATCTTCTTGTCGTGGGGATCGCGCACCGGGTGGCCCACGGCCCGGTCCAGCTCCGCCTGCATGGCCGGGTCGGTGACATGCTCGAGGCGGTGGGCCGAGGCGTGGACGGATGCCATGCAGTATCTCATTTTGCCGCAGAGGTACGATTCCCACAGTCGGTGGGACCGGATGATGCCGGCGCTCTCCCCGAGGCCGGTGTCGGTGAGGGCAAATCCCCCTGCCCGCCGCCGGATCCGCTTCGTCCGCAGGAGGTCCCAGACCGCCAGTCGGACGGAGGCCCCCCCTTCCAGGGCGTCCTTCAGCTCTTCAATGCCCAGCGCACCTGCGTCGTCCGGCGCCACCTCCTCGAAGCGGTAGAGGAGGCCCATGACGTCGTCCTTGACGATCTTGAGGGCCAGCGCCCCCTGGCGGATCATTCGGCTGACGAGCCCGTAGCGGGGGGCGAAAAGAAAGGCCGCAAGGAAGATCCCGCCGGCGGCCACCGCCATCATGCCGGCGGTGCTGGTGTCCCGGAATCCGAACCAGACGGGGACCGTGATGGCCGAAACGTGCCCGAGAACGGCGCACATGGCGGCGATGACGAGGCTGAGCACCAGCAGCAGCCAGAGGCGGTCGGTGAGCAGATGGGCGGCGGCGCCGGGGATGATCAGCATGGCGATGACGAGGATGCTCCCGACGCTCTCGAACGATGCGATGGCCGTGGCGGCCACCAGGGTCATGAGGATGTAGTGCATGACGCTGGCGTTGATGCCGATGGTGGTGGCAAGGGCCGGATCGAAGGAGGTGATCTTGAGCTCCTTGTAGAAGACCAGGACGAAGGCGAGGTTGACCGCCAGCATGGCGGCGTTGGTCACGGCGGCCTGGGGGATCTCCATGCCGAACAGTGGGATGACGTCCAGAGGGGTCAGCTCGATGGCGCCGTAGAGGACGCAGCCCGGGTCGAGGTCGACGTGGTCGGCGGCCTGGCGGATGAGGATCAGGCCCAGGGCGAAGAGGGTGGTGAAGATGACGCCCATGGAGGCGCCCTTGTCGAGCCCGCTCAGCTTGACCACGGCCTGGACAAGGAAGGTGGTCAGCACGCCGACGATGGTGGCCCCGAGGAGCATGGGCAGGCTTTCACGGCTGCCGGTGAGGATGAAGGCGATGGCGAGGCCGGGCAGTACCGCATGGCTGATGGCGTCGCCCATCATGCTCATCCTGCGGAGGACCAGGTAGTTCCCCAGGAGGGCGCAGGACATGGCGCTCAGCATGGCGGTGACGACGATCCACGTATCGATGAAGGTCCATTCCATATCAGACGGCTCCCTGCGGCGGCGCGATGGGGTGGGGGCTCTCGGGGACGGCGTCGACGGGCGTCTCCGGCAGCATCTTTTCAAGGGTCTGGATCATCTCCGGGTCCAGGATGTGCTCGATTTCGTCCGCCCCCCAGTCCACCTGGCCGGGGGCGATGTCCGCCCGGGTGATGAGATAGGCCTCCCAGAGCCGGTGGTTGCGGACGACGCGGCGTGCGGCTGTCCACCCCTCGGGCGTGAGCGCGCAGGTCTCGGGGGACTCTCGGCGGACAAGCCCCTCGGCGGCGAGCCGGTGCAACGTCCCCCGAAGCTCGGCCGATGTCCACGAGCGGCGCGCGAGCATCGCCTCTATGGGCACCTCCTCAAGGATGCAGGATGCCGCATCCGCGTCTCCGCTGCAGCTTTCGATCCATTCGTAGAGGGCCCGGAGGAGATTCTCCCGGGCGATCTTCCGCTGCAGGCGACGACGCTCCAGTCCTGTCTTGAGGAGCCCCCGGGCCGATCCCAGGATCATGCTGACGAGGAAGACCATCGACGCCGTGAGCACGATGACCGCACCGGCCGGCAGGTTGGCCATCAGGGCGCTCATCCCGGATCCGACGAGGCCCGATACAGCGCCGAAGGCGCCGGAGATCCAGAGCATATGGCGCAGGTTGTGGGTCCAGAAGCGCGCCGCGGAGGGCGGGATGATGAGCAGGGCCACCACCAGGATCAGCCCGACGGCCTGCAGGCCGATGACGGTCACGACGACGGCGAGGGTCATCATGAGAAAGTCGAGCCGGGTGACCGGCCATCCCTGGGATGCGGCGTACTCGCCGTCGAAGCAGATCAGGGCGAACTCCTTGAAGAAGAGGATGCAGAATAGGGCCGAGGCCAGGGCCGCCCCGGCGATGAGCAGGGCGTCCATCAGGAGCATCGAAGCGGTCTTGCCGTAGATGAATGAGGTGAGCCCCGCGGCGTTGCCGGCCTCCATCCGGGTGGCGATGCCCAGAAGGGCGATGCCCAGCCCGAAATAGCTGCTCAGGACGATGCCCAGGGCCGCGTCGTCTTTGAGGCGCGAGTATCGCTGGATCAGAATGACCGATGCCGTTCCCAGGACCGAAAAGAACGCCGCCCCAGCAATCAGGCCCAGGAGGTTCTTTCCGTCGCCGCCCAGGAGCGTCATCAGGATGAAGGCGATGGCGATGCCGGGCAGGGTGGCGTGGCTGAGGGCGTCGCTCAGCAGCGCCCGCTTCCGGAGCAGGAGGAAGGTGCCCACCAGGCCGGCGGCCATCCCCAGGAGGGTGGTGCCGATGACCACGACCCGGGTGTTGTAGTCCTGGAGGGTGAGGACCCGGAGGATCTCCTGCCAGCCCGGCCATGACGGAAAAGGGCTCGACAGGCCGGCTGAGTGTGCAGTCTCCGGCAGGATCAGAGAGAGTGCGGCCATGCCCGCCGCCAGGACGGGTCCGGAAAGCTGCATCCGTCGGATACGCGCCGTCATTCCTGGGACCCTTTCGTTCCCCGGGGGAGCCGGGGATCCTTGGAGAGCTCGTAGAACGCCTGGGAGAGCAGGGTCAGGCGACCGCCGTAGGTCTTTTTGAGGTTCTCCTCGGTGAAGACCGCCTCGGTCGGACCATGGGCCACCACCCGCATGTTGAGGAGCACCACGTGGTCGAAATAGGTGGGCACCGTCTGCAGGTCGTGGTGGACCACCACGCAGGTCTTTCCCGAAGCCTTGAGGTCCTTCAGCAGGGCGATGATGGCCCGCTCGGTGGCGGTGTCCACGCCTGCGAAAGGCTCGTCCATGAAATAGATCCGTGCATCCTGGGCCAGGGCTCGGGCCAGGAAGATGCGCTGCTGCTGCCCCCCCGAAAGCTGGCTGATCTGTCGATGGGCGTAGTCGGCCATCCCGACCTTCTCCAGCTCTTTTACGGCGGCAAGGCGGTGGCTGCGGGTGACGGGCCGGAGCCAGCCGATCTTCCGGTAGAATCCCATGGCGACGACATCGAGAGCGTTGACCGGAAAGTCCCAGTCGACGCTTTCCCGCTGGGGAACGTAGCCCACCAGGTGGCGCTGGGCTTCGTAGGGCTTCCCGTAGATGGAGACCCGGCCAGACGCCCGAGGCACCAGGCCAAGGATCGCCTTGATCAGGGTGCTCTTGCCCGCACCGTTGGGGCCGACCACGGCGATGAGGCGCCCCTCGGGAAGGGTGAGTTCGACGTCCCAGAGCACCGGCTTTCGCTGGTAGGCGACGGTCAGGTCCTTGACCGACAGGGGGGCGGTGGCATCATCTATCGCGTCTGGCATAATGTCTGGCCCGTTGCCTGGGCCGCGGCCCGGGTTCGGAGCCCCTTGAGACGATCGCCTGTGCGATGCTTCCCGCGGGGGAACGCCGGCGGTCTTGTCGTTCGCTTCAGGTGTCTGCATGTCAGCGGCCTTTCTGCATCGCTTGCGGAAAACGGTGTTGGCCGGCAGGGGCCGCCCCATCAATGGGAGGGGGCAAGCTTCCCCTGCATGCCGGTTTCCGGCGCCTCTCCGCCCAGGGCCCGGGCGATAATCGTGGCGTTGTGGTCGATCATGCCGATATAGGTCCCTTCGTAGGTGCCGGACTTCCCCATGGCGTCCGAGAAGAGTTCGCCGCCGATGCGGACGGCGTGCCCCCGGGATCGGGCCCCTTCGATGAGGGCCTTGACGTTCTTGTCGGAGACGGAGGTCTCCACAAATACGGCGGGGATCTTCCGCTGGACCAGCACGTCGACGATGCGGTTGATGTCCTTGAGACCCGCCTCGGATTCGGTGGAGAGGCCCTGGATGCCCATCACCTCGATCTGATATGCACGGCCGAAATAGTTGAAGGCATCGTGGGCCGTGATCATCACCCGCTGGTTTTGGGGGATCGATGCGATGACGCGGCGGGTGTAGTCGTCGAGGGCCGCCATCTTTGCCAGATAGGCTTCGGCCCTGGCCCGGTAGCCTGCGCGGTTTTCGGGATCGAACCCAGCGAGGGCATCCCGGACCACTGCAACGGCCTTCATCCACCCCCGGACGTCCATCCAGACGTGGGGATCGTGGTGGCTGGTCTCGGCGTCGTGGATCAGCTCTTCCAGCTGGAGGCGCTCGGTCACCGCGACCACCGGACGGCTCCGGCCCACCTTGGACAGGATCTCGGTCATCTGGCCCTCGAGGAGCAGTCCGGCGTAGAAGACAATGTCCGACCGGAGCAGGACCGCCACGTCGCTGCGGGTGGGGCTGTAGACATGGGGGTCGACGCCGGCGCCGATGATGTTCGTCACCGCGGCGCGGTCGCCGGCCACCTCGCTTACGATGTCGGAAACCATGCCAACCGTTGCGCCGACACGGTAGGGGTAGCTGCCTTTATAGGCCGCTGCCGCCGCTGCCGGAAGGACAACTCCGGCGGCCAGCAGGATCAGGAGGTTCATCCAAACGGCGACCCGGGAAACTCGGCTCTTGGTACGCTTCATGGTGCCTCCTTCTCAGCATGCTGGGCCGGGGCCTTCGACCCCGAAGCCTGTTTCTCCAGGAGCGTGTCGATCATCTCGGGAAGCCTACTGATATCCCGGTTGTCCACTTTTTTCCCGTTGAGAAAGATGGTCGGGGTCCCCCGGACGCCAATCCGCTGACCCTCCTGCATGTCCTGGATGATGATGGCGCGGCTTTCCGGCGCGTTGCGGTCCTTTTCAAACCGCTCCCGGTCCAGGGACAAACTCTCGGCGATCTCCTGGATCTTTTTGTCATCAAGGGCGTTGAAGTTCTCAAAAAGGGCTGCATGGAATTCCCAGAATTTCTCCTGATTGCCGGCTGCAAGGGCCGCCATGGCCGCCCGGTAGGCGAACCGGTGGCTGGGGATGGGAAAATGCTTGATGACCAGCTTGACCTGGTCGCCATAATCCTGGACCAGCTGGTCGAGCCGGGATTCGAGGCGGGAGCAGTAGGGGCACTGGTAGTCGTCGAAGACCGCGAGGATGATCCTGGCATCCTCGCCGCCCTTGAACGCCCGGCCGGCGGTGTCGATCTCGTAGATCCGGTCGACCTTCAGAATGTCGAGGGTGGGCGGGGCGTTGCCAAATAGGATCAGGCGGCCGTCTTTGAGCGCCGTCAGACGGGTGACGGCCTGACCCACGGGGATCCGGTCGATCTCCTTCCCGTCGGCGCCGGTGTAGACGATGACTTCTCCCGGCGTCAGGACGAAGATGAGTTTGCCGTCGCCGCCGGCAGCCGTATCCAGGATGGGGGCCGACGGATCAATCTTCATCAGGCTTTCGACCTCGATGCCGGCGTCGGCCGCGTGAAGCGGCATGGCGATAAAGACCAGCATCAGGACGATGGCGGGCAACAGGCGGTCTGTCAGGGTGCATTGGGCGTTCATGCGGCCTTTCCTCTCTTGGATGGGGTTCTTCGGCGGGACCGGCGTGGTGCAGCCGCCGGGGGGGGCGGCGTTTTCCCGGTCTGGAACAAGCGGCAGATTACCATAGATGCGTCCGGTTTACAAATTCCATTTTGGTCTGTTTCCGTGTCGGTTCGAAGTGCATGCCGGCGGAGGACAAGTGCGGCGCGGGGTGATTCCCCCTTTGTCGAAGGCTGGAAACTGTGGTATCGAAAGGGCGAACGGCCCCGGGGTCGCAGCAGCGCGACCCGGAGGAGGCCGCAAGCCGCCTGGAGAGGAAAATCGAATGTCGGGATTTCAGGAACTGCTGGTCATCTTGCTGATCGTGTTCGCCATCATCTTCATGCCCCGGATGCTGCCCCGGCAGCCGGAGCGGGCCAAACGTCCAGGCGGGCGGCGGGGCGCGCCCTCCGGCAGAATGCGGCTGGGGATCGCCCTGTCGGTGGTCTATCTAGCGGTTGCGGCCGCATGGCTTGCGCCCTGGTCGGGTC
>CAJXSB010000084.1 GCA_913060435.1 uncultured Desulfococcus sp. | reverse complement strand
CTTTCCATCCCGGGGGCCCTCACGTCGAGCTACATGGTCGACGTCATGTTCCACTTTCTGAACAGCAACCGGAAGCCGATCAAGAACCGGACCCGGGTGCGGTTCCATACCGGCACCAGCGAGGTTTTCGGCAACCTGATCCTGCTCGATGCAGAGGAGCTTCCCCCCGGGGAGGCGGCGCCGGCGCAGCTCCGCCTCGAGACGCCGGTGGCGCTGGTCCGGGATGACCGGTTCGTCGTCCGGAGCTACTCGCCGGTCCGCACCATCGGCGGCGGCAAGGTGCTCAACCCCATTCCCGTCAAGCACCGGCGGTTTGACAGCGACACCGTCGACATGCTGAAGGCGCTGGATCGGAACGAGTCCGGCGAGATGATCTGCCGGCTGGTCCTGGCCGCGGGGTATCCCGGCGTCTCGTTCGCGAACCTCAAGGTGATGACCAACATCCCCGACAAGTCCCTCCGCCAGCAGGTTCAAGGTTTCCTTTCCGCCAAGGACCTTGTCCAGGTCGACAGCGAAAACCAGGTCTATATCCACCAGGAGAACCTGGATCGGCTCAAGGCCGAAATCTTGGATCACGTCTCCGGCTACCACGACCGGCACCCCCTCAAGCCGGGCATGCCCAAGGAGGAGCTCAAATCGAAGTTCCCCGCGTTCCTCGGCCCCAAGCTCTTCAACCTGGTCCTCAACCACCTGCGCAAGGAGAAGACCCTCGTGCAGGAGGAGGAGACCGTCCGCCTCGCCGATCATGAGGTGGCCCTCCAGGCGGACCAGGAGGAGATCCGCCGGCGGATCCTCGAAGCCTATGCCGCAGGCGGCCTTACACCACCCTACTTCAAGGAATTCTGCCGGACCGCGGAGCTCCCGCCCGACCGGGCCAGGGACGTTCTGATGATCCTGGTCGGCGAGGGGCGCATCACCAAGATCCGTGAGGAGTTATACGTTTTCACCGAGGCCCTGGACGATCTCAAAACTCGGACAGTGGCCTTCCTCAAGGCCAATACGGAGATGACGACCATCCAGTTCAAGGAGATTGCCGGCGTCTCCCGGAAATACCTGATCCCCTATATCGAATATTTTGACGCCCAGAACCTCACTATCCGCATCGGCGACATCCGGAAGCTTAGAGGCGGCTGAAACCACGTATCAATTCTAATTTTGTGAAGGAGAACAACATGAGCAACGAAGGCAACGGCGCTGAAACGCCCGCCGAAAAAAAAGGCGGCATCCTCGCATCGAAGCGGTTTATCCTGATCGTGCTGATCACCCTGGTGCTCCTGTGGCTTGTCTGGACGATTCTCGGGTTCTTCGACGACCGGTCGGCCCAAAAGGCGGCCCACCAGGCAGAGGAGACCGCCGCATCGGATCATACCGCCGCGGCGGAGCAGGAAGGCGGGGACAATGTGCCGCTCGTCCTGAAAACCCCGAGCCACGCACCCAAGAAAACCGATGGCACATCAGCCCAGAACAGCTCCCAAACGGCGACGAACGCTGCCAATAAAAAGAAAAAGAAGGTCGCCGTGCCCACCCACGCCCCGGCGTTCGTGGATCCCGGCAAGGGCATCGCCTTTGTCACCGCCTGCATCGCACCCCTCGACTATGAGCTGAATGAGCGATTCTGGGGATGGCGGCCCAACGACATCCTCAATGTCACGGACAATGTCAACAATTTCCAGCTCGGGGTTCTCGAGGTGACCCGCCGGACCAGCGTCGCCCTGGCCGAGAACCTCTCCCGTACCGGCAGCACCGACGCCTACGTGCCGAGCCTCGAATCAGCCATGAACTGCTTCATGATCAATCCGCGCCAATACTGGTTCCCCACCGCGGAGTCGAAGTACCAGGAGGGGCTGGATGAGATGCGGACCTACATCAAGCTGCTCAAGACGGGCGAGGCGCGCTTCTACAAGCGGGTCGACAACCTCGTGCCCCTCTTCCGGGCATTCGAGAGCATGCTGGGAAGCTGTGATGAGAACCTGGTCAAGGACCAGGGGGATCTCAGCACCTTCAAGGCCGACAACTATTTCTATTACTCCAAGGGCGTGGCCAGCGCCATGGGAACGATCCTCGAGGCGGCATCCGTGGAGTTCAGTGACCTGATCGCCTCGATCCAGGGCACCGACGTGCTCCACCACGCCATCACGGCCCTGGACCACACCGCCCATATGGAGCCGTGGATCGTCTTCGAGGGGGCCCCTGACGGGATCCTCGCCAACCACCGGGCCAACATGGCCGCACACATCAGCCATGCCCGATTCTACCTGGGTGTGCTGAACATCGCCCTTACCGGAAACATCCAGTAGGCATTCCCCGACCCCGTCGGCCTATGCCGGCGGGGCGTCGGGAAAGTCCACCGCGACGAACATCGACGCAATGCCGTCCAGGAAGAGCATGCCCGCCGGGGTCAATGCGCACCGGGCGGCATCCGACGTGTCGAGCCAACCCTTCCGGCGGAGCTCCGCCAGGACCCTGCCAAACGTCCCCTTGAAATCGAGGCCGAACCTGGCCTCGAAATCCGCCACGATGATGCCCCGGGTCTGCCGCAGCCCCAGGTAGACCGCCTCGATGATCTGCTGTCCATAACCGACGGTCTCCCGTTCCGCCGCGGGTGACCGCTCCGACGCCGAATGCTTCAGGTACCGCCCCAAGGGAGCTTCGTTCCACCACCGCTCTGGCGGGATGAACGAATGGGCCGAAGGTCCGAAGCCCAGGTAGGGCGCAAAGTTCCAGTACTTCCGGTTGTGGCGCGACTGCACCGCCTCGGAGCGGGCGAAATTCGAGACCTCGTACTGGACGAATCCCCTGTCGGCCAGGAAGCGGACCGTGTCGCGGTAGCGGCGCCCGACCCGGGCCTCGTCCAGGGGGGCGAAATCCCCGCGCGCCAGCCGTCGGGCCAGCGGCGTTTCTGGCTCGTAGGTGAGCATGTAGCACGAAAGGTGCTCCGGTCCAAGGGCCGCGGCCGAGCGCATTTCGGCGCGCCAGTCGGATGCCGTCTCCCCCGGGAGGCCGTAGATCAGGTCGAGTCCGATGTTGTCGAACCCCGCCGCCCGGGCCCGCCGCACCGCCCCCCGGCCTGCCTTGGCCGAGTGGATCCGGCCGAGAAAGCGGAGGCGCGCGTCCGAAAAGGACTGGATGCCGATATTGATTCGGTTGACGCCGAGCCGCCGCAGCTCTCCGAGCGCTCCGGGCGCCAAGGTGCCCGGGTTCGCCTCGATGGTGATTTCGGCGCCGGGCAGCAGGGGCAGCCGCCGGCGGACTGCCGCCAGGATGCGGCCGATCTCCTCCGGTGCAAGGACGGATGGGGTGCCTCCCCCGAAATAGAGGGTATCGAAGGCGAGGCCCGAGGGCGGCCTTGCCCCGCCGATCTCCTTCACCAGAGCATTGAGGTATGCGGGGATCCGGGAGCGGTCGTCCTCGGAGCAGAAATCGCAGTAGGCGCATTTGCGGACGCAGAACGGCACATGGACGTAGATGCCGCCGGGCTCGTGGAAAGGGTGCTTCATATCATGTACAAAACAGCCGTTCCGGAGTCTGGGCTCCGGAACGGCCGAGGGAAAAGGAGGGGCTGCCGGAGCCTATCCTTGCTGGTAATGGGCCAGGATGGCCTCGCAGAGCCCCGGGATCGTGTAGTCGGAGGCCGTGATGTCCACATGGAAACCCAGCTCGCGGGCCGTGTCCGAAGTGATGGGGCCGATGCTGGCCACGGCCACGCCGTTCATGAGCTGCTCGAGGGGTTCGTCCCGGGGCAGGAGGGCCTTGAAGTTCCGGACGGTCGAGGAGCTGGTGAAGGTGACCATGTCGATGCCCCCGGACTGGAGCTCGTCCACGAGCTGCGCGGCGTTCTCCCGGGCCTGGACGGTCTGGTAAGCGGCGACCTCGTCGACCGCCGCGCCCATCCGTGTCAGCTCCACGGGCAACACCGGCCGGGCCTCCCTGGCCCGGGGCAGCAGGATGCGGCGCCCGCTGACATCCACGCTCCGGAAGGCCTCGACCACCGACTCCGCCCGATAGCTCTCTGGGAGGATGTCGGTCCTGATGCCGTAGCCCAGGAGGGTCTCGGCGGTGACGGGGCCGATGCAGGCGGTCCGGAGCCGGTGGAGGGACCGGACGTCGCGGCCGGTCTCGAAGAGCCTGCGGAAGAAGAACTTGACGCCGTTGACGCTGGTGAAGACGATCCATTCGTAGGAGTCGAGGTTCTCGATGGCCCTATCCAGCGGCTGCCAGTCGTCGGGCGGCACCACCTGGATGGTCGGGCTCTCCAGGCAGTCGGCGCCCATGTCGCTCAGGCGCCGGACCAGGTCGCTCGCCTGCTCCCGGGCCCGGGTGACGACGATGCGCCGGCCGAGCAGGGGCCGGTTCTCGAACCATTTCAAGGTGTCCCTCAGGTTGACGACATTGCCGACGACGATGATGGAGGGCGCCTTGAGGCCGGCGGCGCGAACCCGCTCCACGATGTTCTCCAGGGTGCCGAACACCGACCGCTGGCGGGTGGTCGTGCCCCAGCGGACCAGTCCCACCGGGGTCTCCCCGGCCATGCCGTTCTCCATCAGGTTGCGGGTGATGTGGGGCAGGTTCTTGACGCCCATGAAGAAGACCAGGGTGCCGATCCCCCGGGCCAGGGAGGCCCAGTCGATGCTGGTTTCGGCCTTGGTCGGGTCTTCGTGGCCGGTGACGAAGGCCAGCGTCGAGGTGTAGTCCCGGTGGGTGAGGGGAATGCCCGCGTAGGCCGGCGCCGCAATGGCCGAGGTGACTCCCGGTACGATCTCGAAGGGGATCCCGGCGGCCACCAGGACCTCGGCCTCCTCGCCGCCCCGGCCGAAGATGAACGGGTCGCCGCCCTTGAGGCGGGTCACGATCCGTCCCTCCCGGGCCTTCTCGACGATGAGGTCGTTGATGCCCTCCTGGGAGAGGGTGTGGTCGCCGCCCTTTTTCCCAACATAGATCTGCTCTGCGCCGGCTGCGGCGTATTGGAGCAGGGTGGGGGACGCCAGGTAGTCATAGATGACCACGTCGGCGGTCTCGATGCATTCCCGGCCCTTGACCGTGATCAGCCCCGGATCGCCGGGGCCGGCGCCCACCAGATAGACTTTACCCGTTGATTTCATGGAGCTCCTTCAAGCTTTCTAGAATTGGGCCGGCGCCGCTGGCGATGAGGCGCTCGGCCAGGGCCACCCCGATCGATTCCGCATCCCGGGCCGGTCCGGACAGGGATTCCCGGATGACCGTGGCGCCGTCGAGGGAAGCCACCAGTCCCTGGAGGGTCAGGACCTCGCCTGTGAGGGTCCCGTGTGCGGCGATGGGCACCTGGCACCCGCCTTCCAGGCGGTTGAGGAAGGCCCGCTCCCCCATGACAACCGTCCGGGTTTCCGGGTGGTCGAGGGCCGCCATGACCGGGGCGACGGCGGGGTCGTTTTCACGGCACTCGATGCAGAGGGCGCCCTGGCCCACGGCTGGAAGCATCCTGTCGTCGTCGATATATTCGGTGACACGATCCTGTAGTCCCATGCGCTTCAGGCCGGCTGCGGCCAGGATCACCGCATCCAGGTTTTCCGTGTTGAGCTTCCGGAGGCGCGTGTCGAGGTTCCCCCGCAGCGGAACGATCTCGATATCGGGCCGGACGCTTTTGAGCTGGGCGCCCCGCCGGAGGCTGCTGGTCCCCACCCGCGCGCCCCGGGGCAGGCGATCCAGCGGAATCCGTTCCCGGGAGACCAGCGCGTCCTGGGGGATCTCCCGCTCGGGCACGGCGCCGATGCAGAGTCCCGGGGGAATCTTGGCGGGCATGTCTTTCATGCTGTGGACCGCCAGGTCGATGCGGCCGGCCAGCATGGCGTCTTCGATCTCCTTGACGAAGAGACCCTTCCCCCCGACCTTGGCCAGGGGGACGTCCAGGATCTTGTCGCCCTTGGTCTTGATGGTGACGAGTTCGACGGTGGTCTCCGGAAACCGTTCCATAATGGCCCGGCGGGTCCAGTTGGCCTGCCACAGGGCCAGCTGGCTGCCGCGGGTGCCGATATTGATGTGGTTTGTCGCGGTGTCGCTGCTCCGCTCTATCGGCTCCGCCATCAGTGGCCGCACCCGGCGCAGCTGGAGGCCGTGCATCCCCCGCAGGAGGAGGTCCCGGCGGCGGCCTTTACCGTTTCACCGCCGCTGCCCTTGCTCAAAAAGCCGCAGGCGGACATCATCTTCTTGACATCGGTGCTCTTGCAGTCCGGACATTCCGCCTGGTGGCTCCCGATGACGAGGCATTCAAAATCCTTGTTGCACTTGTCGCAGTGATACTCGTAGATAGGCATGTTTTGCTCCTTGCCGTGCGGGTGCTGGCACCCGCCGCGAATTCAGCGCCAGGCCGTCCGGCGCCGGTGGCCGAACTTGCGGCCTGCGGTCGTTAATCCGCCAAAATAAACATTCCCGCATGAAAAATCAACCGTGATGATGGCGCTTTTCCCTTCGGCCGGAGTCAGGCGCCGGTGCGGCCTCCGCCGAACATCCGTTCCTCGACCAGCTCGCAGAGGATGTGGGCCAGGGTGATATGGGTCTCCTGAATCCGTGCGGTAACGTCCGAGGGCACCGTGAAGAGCCGGTCGGACAGGGCTGCGATCCTGCCGCCCCGGCCCGTGAAGCCGATGGTCGACAGTCCGTTCTCCCTTGCTGTTTCCATGGCCAGGACCACGTTGGGGGAGTTGCCGCTGGTGCTGATGCCCATGGCGATGTCGCCGGCGCGGCCGAGGGCTTCGATCTGTTTCCGAAAGATCTGGTCGAAATGGTAGTCGTTGCCGATGCTGGTGATCACCGAGGTGTCGGTGGCCAGGGCCAGGGCTGCCAGGGGGCGCCGCTCCAGCTGAAAGCGGTTGACGAACTCCGCGGCGATGTGCTGGGCGTCTGCGGCGCTGCCGCCGTTGCCGAAGATGAGGAGTTTGCCCCCGTCCGAAAGGCAGCGGTCAATCGCCGATGCCGCCGCCGTCAGGGTCTCCACGTGGGCGAGGACGCTCTTTTCCTTGGCCTCGATGCTCGCTTTCAGGCTGGCCATGATCATCGTTTTCATGCTGTCTCCTTGTTCGGGGGGGACTCCTCGGCCGCAATGCCGGCCTCCTGCAGGCGCGCAATGTGGGCCTGGGAGTCGCATCCAAGCGCCTGGGCGCGCTGAAAAGCCGCCATGGCCTCATCCGGCCGGTTCAGGGCCGTGCAGAGCCGGCCCAGGCGCTGATGATAGAGGCCGCACCGGGGGGATACGGCCACGCTGTGCCGGCAGAAGAGGAGGGCGATATCGGGGTTCTCCCCCTTGCGGTGAAACAGAAGGCCCAGCTCGGAGAGGGATGCCGCGTCGTTGGGGTTTCGTTTGACGGCGGTGCTGAAGGCCGTGACGGCGCCGTCGATGTCGTCCCGGGCCAGAAGGCATTTTCCCAGCTTCCTGGCGGCGGCGCCCGATGCGGGGTTGAGGGCGGCGGCGCGCTCCAGGTAGGGCTGCGCCTTTTCCGGCAGCCCCTCCTGGAGGTAGATCCGGCCGATCTGGAACGGCGGCTCGAAGACGTCTCCACCCTTTTGATCGGCTTCGACGAGGTATGCCAGCGCCTGCTCCGCGTCCCCCATCATCTCGTAAACCAGCCCGATGTTGTGGGTGGGCATGACGGCGTCCCGCCGCATCCCGGCGGCCGCCTTGAACTCCCGGAGCGCCGAGTTCAGGGCCCCCAGGGAGGCATAGCAGACCCCCAGGCTGTTGCGGATGTCCGCGTCCGAGGGGTTCATTTTAAGGGCGGCCTTCAGCTCCTCGGCCGCAGCGCTGATGTTCCCATCCTGGAAGAGCTGGTCGGCGCTGATGTTGAGGCTGACGGCATCAAACGCGGTGATCCCTCCGGGGCCGGAAAAACGGGCGTGGTGGAGCGCCTTCCGGGCGTTCTTGAGGGCATCGAGGCGGCCGTAGCCGGCCAGCGGATATTCGGTGATCCCGACGGTGAGGGTCTCCGGCCGGGCCCCGTAGAAACGCTCCCGGATTTCTTCTGCGGCCTCCCGTCCGTCGGCCTCGGTCTTTTCCGGAAGGAACGCGCCGATGAGGTCCTGCTCGATCATCCCCCAGAAGCCTTCGCGGGAGCGGATTTCCTCGTCGACGACCACGGCGGTGTCGAGAAGCAGTGATATGGCGGCCTCGTCTCCCTGCTCCTCCTGGAGGCGGAAAAAATCGTCGATTCGGAGCAGCATCACCCCGAAGGCGGGGATGGATTCGAGGCGGCGGAGCGCCTCTTCGACCAGGGCTTTCCCGGTGAGCATCCCGGGAAACCTGGCATTCAGCTCCCGGATGCCCACGGCTGCTCGACGACCGGCGGGGCGGCGTTCGGTGTTGAGCCCCTTGGTCTCATAGAGCAGGAAGGCCTGTCGATTTCCGGTTTTGGCATAGATTTTCTGGCGGGATCGGGTCATGTTGTCAGCAGGCTCCTGATGGCGGAAACGATGATGTCGAGATCGTCGTCCCGCACGGTTCTGAAGTCCAAAACAAAGCAGTCGTCCTCGATGCGGCCGATGACCGGCGGTACGTGCTCCCGCATGCGCCGTTCGATGCCGTTGGCAGAGATGCCGTCGATCTCGATGCCGGCGCAGCGGGTGGGCAGCTCCTGAAGGGGCAGGGCGCCGCCGCCGACCCTGGAGGTGCGATCGAGCATGCGGATGTTCAGGCGCGGCGGGGCCTCCGCCGCGGCCATCTCCGCGAAGCGCTCGGCGCGGTGCACGATCTGCGCCAGCGGGAGGGTGAGCATGCGGAGGGTGGGGATCGCCTCGACGGCCTTCCGGGGGTCCCGGTAGAGGCGGAGCGTCGCCTCCAGGGCGGCCAGGGTCATCTTGTCGATCCGGAGCGCCCGGGTCAGGGGGTTCTTTCGAACGGCGGCCAGGATCGACTTTTTCCCCAGGATGAGCCCCGCCTGCGGCCCGCCCAGGAGCTTGTCGCCGCTGAAGGTGACGACGTCGATGCCGGCGGCCACCGCCTCCTGCACCGTAGGCTCCCGGCGCATGCCGTAGTCGGCCAGGTCGACGAACGATCCGCTGCCAAGGTCCTCCATCACCGGGATGCCGTGGGCGCGCCCCAGGTCGGCCAGCTCCCGTCCGGTCACCGCCTTGGTGAACCCCACCACGCTGTAGTTGCTGGTGTGAACCTTCATGAGCAGGCCGGTCGCCTCTCCGATGGCGGCTTCATAGTCCCGGAGGTGGGTCCGGTTGGTGGTCCCGACCTCCCGGAGCAGCGCACCGCTCCGGACCATGACATCCGGGATCCGGAACGAGCCGCCGATCTCGACCAGCTCCCCCCGGGAGACCACGGCCTCCCTCCCCCGGGCGAGGGTGTCGAGGCAGAGGAGTACGGCGGCGGCGTTGTTGTTGACCGCCATGGCCGCCTCGGCGCCGGTGAGCTCGCAGAGGATCCCCTCGATGGCGCTGTAACGGAGTCCCCGGGCGCCCTGGACCAGGTCGAACTCCAGGTTGGAATAGCGGCGCGAGATGCGGGCCACATTTTCCACCGCCGCCTCCGCCAGGAGGGATCGGCCCAGGTTGGTATGCACCACGACGCCCGTGGCGTTGACCACCGGCCGAAGGCGGGGCATCATCTCGCAGTCGATGTGGGCCTTCAGGCGGCGCATCACCCGCTCGTCTGCCATGTCGGCTTCGTCGACAGGCGGCGTCCCGGTGATGACGGCCTGCCTCAGGTCGTCCACCAGGGATCGGATGACGCGGGTCAGGAGGGTTTTCGGCACCTCTTCGAAGAATGGGTCGGGCCGGGCCTGTTCGAGGATGCGGTCGATCCCCGGAAGCTTTCTCAGCAGGTGCTGTTGTGTCTCGTTCAGCGGCATTTGCAGTTCCTGAAGCCCCTCTTCCTGAAATTCCGGCGCGGCCCACGCCGCGCCATCCGGGAGGGGCGCGTTGTTCCGTGTTTCGGCAATGATTCAAAACATATCACCGAGGGCCGCAGGGTTTCAACTGTATTATGCCCGAAATTCGGGATTTTGGTGGGCAGGGAAACGGACGGCGCATTTTTCCGGCAAGGTGGACCGCAATATGATATGGTCAAGGCCACTGTCATTGCCATGGAGCCGCAGCGGAGGCCGCAGATGCAGCAAAAACAGATGCAGCAAAAACGCAGGAAAGGACGCGTCCACCATACGCCGGCGCCGGTGACAGCCCTGGTGGCGGACGCTGATGGAGAAATATTCGAGCTGGAGGGGTATGCCGCCGCCGGCATGGCCGACGGCGATCTGGTCCCGCTGACGACCCGGAACACCCTGCCCATGCCCCACGGCGGGGAGCTGATGTTTCTGGCCCATCGGCGGCCGGTGCTTTTCAACATCGCCACCGGGGCGCCCGAGTTGATCACCGAAAACCCCTTCGCCCCGGGTGAGCCGGTCTATCCGGTGGCGGCCTTCAACTCCCCCGGGTACGTCAACGCCTATGTCTGTGCGTACCGGGAGCAGGAGGTCGACGATATCCTGCCGCTCTTCTCTTACGGCGCAGTGGGGTGGCAGGGCGGCGGATTCCGTTCGGCCGTGATCTGCGTGGACCGGGAGCCCCGGCAGGACCTGCGGCGGATGCCACGGGAAAAGGTGGTGGCCGGGGTCCGCCGCATGCAGCGGGTGATGCCGGAAAACCGTCTGCGGCGGCACCTCGAGCGCTGCGCTCTCGAGTACGGATGCCCAGCCGGCAAGAATTTTTTCCTGGGCCGCTACGAGGCGCCCCTGCCCACCTCCCGGGCCTGCAATGCCCGGTGCCTCGGGTGCATTTCGCTGCAGCCGGGCGACGCCCTTTCGTGCAGCCAGGAGCGGATCGACTTCACACCGGCCCCGGAAGAGATCGCCGAAGTGGCCCTGGCCCATATCCGGCGGGTCAAGCACAGCGTGGTCAGCTTCGGCCAGGGGTGCGAGGGGGACCCGCTGCTGGCCGCCGGGGTCATCGCGCCCGCCATCCGCCTGATCCGTCGGGAAACGGACCAGGGCACCATCAACATGAATACCAACGCGAGCCTTCCAGAGGTCCTGGCAGGCCTTTTCGATGCCGGCCTCGACAGCATCCGGGTCTCGATGAACAGTGTCCGGGAGGCCTGCTACCACGCCTATTTCCGCCCGAAGGGATACGCCTTCGCCGACGTGCTCAAGAGCGTCGACACGGCCCTGGCGCGCGGTCGCTACGTGGCCGTCAACTACCTCAACTGCCCGGGGTTTACGGACTCTCCCGAGGAGGTGGCGGCCTTCATGGACTTCCGGCGGGCCCACCCGGTCCACCTCATCCAATGGCGGAACCTCAACTATGATCCGGTCCAATACTGGGCCGCCATGAACCGCGTATCGGCCCACGGCACGCCCATGGGGATGCGCCGGGCCCTCCGGCAGATCCGCCGGGCGTTTCCAGATCTCGAATACGGGTATTTCAACCCCCCCAGGGAGCGGTGGGGGAAAAGGAGCGGCAGACGGCATGAAGTGGACCCAGGTCAAGGTCATCTTTGAATACCACGATACGGCACTGGCAGCCGACCTGATTTCCGATGTTTTCTACAGCCTCGGACTCCAGGGGGTCGTGGTGGAGAGTCCGGAGATGTTGCCGGAGGAGGGGTGGGGCGATGACGCCCTGCCCCTGCCCGATGCCGACAGCGTCAGCGGATATTTTCCGGTCAGCGAAGAAGGCGGGCGCAAGATCTCGGCTCTGGCCGAGGGCCTCCGGTCGCTGGAGCGGCGCACGGGAATCGCGACACGGATCCTCTCCCAGGAGCTCGATGAGGAGGACTGGGCCGAATCCTGGAAGGCCTATTTCTGGCCGGAAAAGATCAGCGACAAAATTGTTGTGAAGCCCACATGGCGGGATTACACGCCGGCGTCCCCCGATGAAATTATCCTCGAGATCGATCCGGGCATGGCCTTTGGCACCGGCACCCACCCCACGACCGCCCTCTGCATCCAGATGCTCGAAACCTACATGACCCCCGGAGGGAGCCTTCTCGACGTGGGCACCGGATCGGGCATTCTCATGATCGCGGCAGGGAAACTGGGCGCCGGGTTCATGCTCGGCGTGGACCAGGACGGCGTTGCCGTGGACGTGGCCCGGGACAACCTCCGCCAGAACGGGATCGGCGCCGGCGCGGCCCAACTCCGAACCGGGGATCTGGTCTCCGCTGTGGACCGGACCTTCGACCTGGTGGCCGCCAATATCCTTTCCGAGGTCATCCTGGTTCTCCTCGATGACATCCCGCGGGTGCTGGCCGATGGCGGCATCTTTCTCGCTTCGGGCATTATTGTGGAAAACCGGGGCAAGGTGACGGACCGGATGATGGCGCTGGGCTTCGAGATCCTGGAAGTGCGGGAAAAGGACGGCTGGGTGGCCATCGCCGGCCGCCTCGAACGGGGCGGATCCGGTGTGGCGGGAGAGGAATAGCTTTCCGGCGAAGGGGCGGTTCGACGAAAGCCGCCCCGGAGGTGCCGGTGTGCCAATGGAACGATCTTGGGGGGGCGATCATACATTTATGTCATAAATTTTTTTCAAAAATTACAAATTTGTAAACCGATATTGAATTTGGATATGATCTTTTTTTGATCTATCATTTTGTTTTGATAGGCTGAATTTTGGTTTGGCTCTGGCTGGTACGGATGTTGCTATGTTTATCCGGACAGCATGAACACATGGGTGAACGAAAGACGATGATATCCGCGATGGAAACCAGACATGAAAAAAGCGCCGATCCGCCGCTGAAGCGGCTGGCGCAGCGAAGCCAGGCGATGGTCGAGCGCTTCCTGAAGGGGGAGGCGCCGGATTTTGTCCGCCGCTATACCCGGCTCTTCGACGATTATTTTCATGAGTCCTACGAGAGCAGCGTCATCGGGCCGAAGCTGGATATCCGGAAAAACCCCTATGCCATCATCGCTCTGGGCGGGTATGGCCGCGAGGAGCAGTGCATTCGCTCGGATGTGGACCTGCTCGTCCTGTTCGACCGCGAGGTTCCGGATGAGGCCATGGCACTGATCCGGGAAGTGGTCTACCCCCTCTGGGACATCGGCGTGGAGGTCGGCCATGCCACCCGGACCCTCGATGAGTGCATCACCGCTGCGGTGGAAGACATCGAGACGCTGACCGCTCTGCTGGATGCACGATTCATCTGCGGTATGTCGCACCTCTACTCCAGGCTGCTGGATCTGCTCCGGGAGCGAATCGTCCAGGATGCCCCGGAGGCGGTGATCGAGAGGGTCGTCCAGCGCAACATGGTCCGGCATCAGAGCTTCGGCGATT
>CAJXSB010000083.1 GCA_913060435.1 uncultured Desulfococcus sp. | reverse complement strand
ATTGATATCGTGGAGGGGCTTGAAGGCGCCGTCACGGTCCCACCAGAGCGCTGCCGCCTCCTCAAACTTCTTCAACTCGCCGCTGTCAACATTTACATGGGTTTTCACCGCTGTTCTCCCTTCGCAACGTCAGAGAACCGGAGACGGCACGGGCAGTCGCCCGATGCGCCTTGACTTGCCGCCGGTTATCGTTTATTTAGGGCTCACCCTAGCATTGTTTACCGTCATTTCCAGGAGCTGAATCTTGAAATCCGCAGCAAATCCAATCGCTTTCTTTTTCAACCCCAGATGGAAGCTCTTTTTCGCGCTTTCCCGAACCCCCCATGGGCTGATGGACATGGCCACGCCGTGCCTCGCCGCCTGCCTCTGGCTGGGCGCCCTGCCCCCCCTGCCCGTTCTTCTCCTCGGCATGATAACGGTTTTCGCCGGATACACCGCCGTCTATGCCCTCAACGACGTCATCGACTTTCGGGTGGATCAGGAAAAGATGGGCCACGAGAAGATCCAGGTGCGGACCGGGACACAGGACATCGACGCGGCCCTGGTGCGGCACCCCATGGCCCAGGGCCTGCTCCAGTTCCGGGAGGGCCTGCTCTGGTCCCTGGCATGGGCGCTGGTCGCCGTCACCGGCGCGGCCATCCTCAACCCGGTGTGTGCATGGATCTTTCTGGCCGGATGCATCCTCGAGGCCGTCTACTGCCTTCTGCTGAAGGTGAGCCCTCTGCGGACGCTGATCAACGGGGTTGTCAAAACACTCGGCTCGGTGGCCGCCGTCTATGCCGTCGACCCGGATCCATCGCCGGTCTTCGTGGCAACGCTCTTTTTCATGCTCTTTTTCTGGGAAATCGGCGGCCAGAATATTCCCAACGACGCCAGCGATATGGAAGAGGATGTCCGGTTGGGCGCCAGGACCGTTCCCGTCCGCTTCGGGCTCGATTTTTCGGCGTTTGCCATCGTGTTGACCCTTGGGGCGGCGCTCCTGTTGACCCCGGTGCTCTTCAGCCTTTCCCAGGCCCGCTTCGAACTGCCCTACCATCTGGTTATCCTCGGACTGGGGGCCTGGCTTCTCCTCATCCCCGCCGCAGGATTTCGCCGGCACCCCTCCAGTGCCGCAGCGATGATGCTCTTCAACCGGGCCAGCCTCTATCCCCCGGTCCTTTTTTGCATCGTTGCCTTTAAAATCCTGGTCCGCCCCTGAACCTGCCGCGGATGCGTCGGCTTTCCGGCGCATCCGCTTGCCGCCCGCCGAAGCACGGCGGCGGCACTGCGCCCGACCTACAGTCTTCGGATGCCCGTGTGGGCCACGGCAATGCCGTTGGTCATCCGTTCGTACTCGATCCTGGCAAATCCCGCCGCACGCAGCACTTCGGCCAGTTCGTCCGGCATGAGAAACAGACGGATCGTTTCCGGAAGGCAGGTATAGGCCTTTCTTTCGCCCATCATCAGGTCGCCCAGAAGGGGCATGAGATGGAACGAATACCAGTCGTAGAGGGCCCGGAACCACGGCCAGACCGGCTTCGAGAACTCGAGGCAGAGAAACCGGCCGCCGGGCTTCAGCACACGATGCATCTCCCGGAACGCCCGCTTCATGTGGGTGATGTTTCGTACGGCGAAGCCGACCATCACGACATCGAAGGTGCCGTCGGGGAAGGTGATGTGCTCGGCATCCCCCTGAACGTAGAAGATGGCATCGCGGGTGCGTGCGTTGGTGGGTTTGATCCGGCCGGCGTTGATCATCTCCCAGTTGATGTCGTAGAGCACGACGCGGCCTGCCGGGCCCACCTGTTTTTTGGCCATGATGGAGAGGTCGCCGGTTCCGCCGCAGACATCGAGGACCGACTCCCCGGGCTGCAGGGCCAGCCGGGTGATGGCGATCTTTTTCCAGAGATAGTGAATGCCGAGGCTCAGTACGGTATTCATCATATCGTATTTATAGGCCACGGAATTGAAATGGCGCCGAACCCGCGCGGCCTTCTCCTGCTCTGTGAGCTCCTCGAAACCGAACTGGGCCCGCTGCTTTGCGGCGATGTAATCATCCAGCTGCTCTACTCTTTTCTGCGCCGCCGACCAATCGGGGGTGTTCATCTGCATTCTGTCCGCCTTTCAGATCAGGCATGATTGTCGCGTCAGGGATGCCGGGCCTTTTTCCCGAAATCCCAAACCCTGTAGGATCGAAGAATATGTCAAAGATGCAGATATTATTCAAGGCCAATGATGAACCGCAGTGTTTTATTGACCGGTCCGGACGCCCGTGGTAGTATCTTGTGGTTATTATCTCAAATACAGATAAAGCTGACCCTTGGAGGTTTTCCAATGAAACACCTTTGTCGGATGATTCTCGCTGCCTTCCTGATCCTCTCCACCGTCGACGCCGCTGCGGCCGGTTTTCCAGATACGGAAAAGTATCCAAAATGCCCCTTCTGCAACATGGACCGGGAGAAGTACGCCTTCTCCAGAGTTCTGGTGGCCTACGACGACGGCACGGAGCACGGTTACTGCTCCCTGCACTGCGCCGCCGTCTCGATGGCGGTGAACATCGACAAGGCGCCCCTCAGGATACAGGTGGGCGACTACGACACCCGGGAGCTGATCGATGCCGAGGCGGCCGTCTGGGTCATTGGCGGCGACCGGCCGGGGGTGATGACCCGACGAGCCAAATGGGCCTTTGGGAAGCAGCAGGCTGCAGAGGCGTTCATCCGCAAACACGGGGGTACTGCGGCCGATTTTGACGCCGCCATGAAAGCCGTCTACGAAGACATGTACGAAGACACCCGGATGATCCGGGAGAAGCGGAAAGCAGCGCGCGCCGGGAAACCGCATGAAACGGCACTGCCGCCCAAGCCTTCGGCGGAAGAGAAATGTCCGGTCTGCGGCATGTTCGTCGCCAAATACCCCGACTGGACCGCCGTGGTCACCTTCGCCGACGGCCAGCGCCACTATTTCGACGGCGCCAAGGATATGTTCAAATACCTTTTCGGACTCGAAAAATACAATCCAGGACAGCAGGTTCAAAATATCCGACACATCCACGTCACCGACTATTACGACATGAAATTCATCGACGCGAAAAACGCCTTCTTTGTGGTCGGCAGCGATGTCTACGGACCCATGGGGCGGGAGCTGATCCCCCTCGCCGGGCGGCCGGACGCCGAAACCTTCATGAAGGACCACAGGGGGCTCCGGATCCTGACCTTCGATGACATCACCCCTGAGACCATCCGCGGGCTCGATTGACGGAGATGCGGGGATCAACCCTTTTCGCGGCGGCGGCATCCGTCGGCATCGCGCTCTTCGGAGCTTTTCTGGGAATCCATTCCCGCCTGGAGCGACTGGATGCGGCCGGGGCGCATGGCCGGCGGGCGGCAATGGTCCGGGCGCTCGATGTCACCGATCTCTGCATCTTCACCGAGACGCGCTACACCCGGCATCCGGCCGTGACCGGGCGCCATGCCCCTTTTCAGGATCATCCCATGGCAATGGAGCGATTTCCATCGGGCGCCGTGATGCCGCCCCCGCAACATCTTTTCCATAATGGGCATGATGTGGATTGAGCGGCACCGCCACCTGCTCGATTATGCGGTATCCAGCCTGGCCCGCCGGAAGTGGCGGCATATCGGCCTGACCCTGGTGTTCACCCTCATGATCTTCGTGCTCGGGTCCGTCGTCCTCTTCGCCGGAGCCCTCCAGCGCGAAGCATCGATGCTCCTCGAAAGCGCTCCGGATATCGTGGTGCAGCGGGCCGTCGCCGGCCGGCAGGTCTTCATCCCCGTCCGCCATGCCGCCAAACTCCAGTCGATCCGAGGCGTCCGGTCGGTGACGCCGCGGCTGTGGGGCTATTATGCCCACCCCGTCAACGGCAACAGCTATACCATCACCGCACCACCGGAATTTTCCCACCAGGCGCACGAAATCGTCGTCGGCGAAGGGGTGGCCCGCACCTGGGGATCGCTCGAGGCCGGCCGGCTCTTCTTCTCCACCCACGACCGTCGGGGCATTCTCCTGGATGCCGTCGAATTCCTGCCAGGGGATACGGGCCTCGTATCATCGGACCTCATCCTCATGTCCGAATCGGCTTTCCGGCAGGTCTCCGGCCTCCCGGCAGGGTTTGCAGCAGACCTGGCCGTCAGGGTGCGGAACCCCCGGGAAATCCCGACCGTTGCCGGAAAAATCGCCCGCATCCTGCCGGACGCCCTGCCGGTGCTGAAGGAGGATATCCAGCGCACCTACCAGGCGGGATTCGCATGGCGCAGCGGCCTCATTCCCCTCGTTTTCCTGGGGGCGGGCATGGCTTTTTTCATCTTCGCCTGGGAGAAGGCATCGGCCATCGGCGGGAAGGAGCGGTCTGAAATCGGCACATTGAAGGCCCTTGGATGGCACACCGGGGATATCCTTGCGGTCAAGTTCTGGGAGAGCGCCGTGATCTCCCTGACCGCTTTTCTGGCGGGGGCCACGCTGGCCTACATCCATGTTTTCATGATGTCGGCCCCGCTTCTGGCGCCGGTTCTCCTGGGCTGGTCGACCCTGTATCCCCGCTTCGACCTCCCACCGGAGTTCCCGCCGGGGGAACTCGCCGTGCTTTTTCTCGGCATCGTGGTTCCCTACACCCTGGCCACCGTGATACCCGCCTGGCGGGTGGCAACCCTGCCGCCGGATACGGCCATGCGGCAAGCCTAAGCGGCAGGACGCACCCCGTGATGCAGCGCATTCTCATCCTCCTGGCATGTCTGGCGGCGGCGGGATTCCTGATCCGGCTGAGCGGCGCACCGCCGCATTCAACCCAGTCAACGCGGGCGTCTGGAGGGTGCGACCTCAACCATGGTCCATGCACCCAGCCCCTGGCGGAAGGATCGGCAGTGCTGGAGATCACCCCCAGACCCATCCGGGCGATGGTCGACCTGCGCTTCCGCCTTCGCCTCGAAGGGCTGAAGAGAGCCGGGGCGCCGTATCCCGACCCGCCGTTCATCGATCTCGACATGCCGGACATGTTCATGGGGTACAACCGGGTCTACCTGTCGGCGGAGGATCCCGGAATCTTCTCGGGCAGCGGCGTGATCGTGCGGTGCCCCAGCGGAATTCCCACTTGGAAGGCGATGGTGACGGTGCCGGGGACAGGGGAGGTGACGTTTGTTTTCGATGTACAGTACTGAAATGCCCGCAGCCCTGCTCTTTTTCCTCTTCACGGGCGTTGCCGTCGGCTTCGGACACTGCATCGGCATGTGCGGACCCATCGTCGTCGCCCTCAGCCTCAAATCGGCCGAAAGGCGCCGTATGCTGCCCCATCTCTTCTACCACGCCGGTCGGATCATCACCTATACCGTGCTGGGAGGCATTGTCGGGGCCTCGGGGTCCTTCACCAGCCTTGCGGCGCAGGTCATGGGAGTCCAGCAGGCGGTCATGGTGGCCACGGGATGCATGATCATCGTCACCGGTCTGGCCATGGGGGGATGGATCCCTGCCGGGCGCATCTTCACGAGTGCCGCCGCAGAGAGCGGATTCATCCTTCGGGGCTACCGGCGGCTGAACCGCATCGCCGCCAGGCCCGCCGCCTGCTTTCCGCTGGGCCTTCTCCTGGGTCTGCTGCCCTGCGGTCCGGTCTACACCGCCCTCTTGGCCGCCGCCCGGCTCGCCATGCCCGCAGCCCGTCCTGCCGAAGGATTTCTGGCGGGGGCGGCAGCCATGGCGGCTTTCGGGCTCGGCACGTTCCCCGCCCTCATCCTCGTCGCCCGCATGTCCAGCATGCACTGGGTCCGATCCCGGGCCCTGGTCTACCGCGCCGGCGCCGCGATCATCATCGTTTTTGGTGGCGTTTTCATCTACCAGGGGCTGCGGCTATAGCGGTCGGAAGGGCATGCTCGGACCGCCCGCCCCAGGACGCCGGCTTTACGCCAGGACCTGCATTACGCCAGGAACAGATCGGTGCTGATGTAGCGCTCCCCCGTGCTCGCCAGGAGTGCCACGATCATCTTCCCCGCCGAGGCGGGCCTGCGGGCCACTTGGAGGGCCGCCGCCACCGCGGCACCGGAGGAGATCCCGCAAAGGATGCCTTCGCGGCGCGCAAGCTGCCGGGCCGTTTCAAAAGCGTCGTCATTGCTCACGGCGACCACCTCGTCCACCACCGAGCGATCCAGCACCTCTGGAACGAATCCGGCGCCGATGCCCTGAATTTTGTGGGGTCCGGGCTCTCCACCGGAGAGTACCGGCGAGGCCTCCGGTTCGACGGCAACGGCCCGGAATCCCGGCTTCCGTTCCCGAATCACCTGGGAGACCCCGGTGATGGTCCCGCCGGTGCCCACGCCGGAGACAAAGATATCCACCCCTCCTTCGGTATCCTGCCATATCTCCTCGGCCGTGGTGCAGCGGTGGATCTCCGGGTTGGCCGGATTGGCAAACTGGTTGGGCATGAAGACGTCGCCGCCCCGGGATACGATCTCGCCGGCCGCGTCGATCGCCCCTTTCATCCCTTTCGGGCCGGGACTCAGCACCAGTTCTGCACCCAGGTGCTTCAGCAGCTTGCGCCGCTCGATGCTCATGGTTTCGGGCATGGTCAGACAAAGGCGGTACCCCTTGGCCGCGCAGATAAACGCCAGGGCGATGCCTGTGTTGCCGCTGGTCGGCTCCACGATGAGGGTCTCCGGCCCGATGCGGCCCTGGGATTCGGCCGCATCGATCATCGACGCGGCGATGCGGTCCTTGACACTCCCCAGGGGATTGTAAAATTCGAGCTTGACATATATATCCCCTGCCACATCCTCCCCTATCCGGTTGAGCCGGACCAGCGGGGTCCTTCCGATGGTCTCCTGCATGTTCCTGTACAGCATCCTGTTTCCTCCATTGTTCCGAATATAATTCCGCATTTTGGAATGGAGATTCCGGACGCATGGGCCGACGCCGTCGCCGTGCCGGGCCGTCCGTTACATCTCCGGGGCGTCTCTTCCCATGCAAGGAATCCCTTTATCGGTAGACGAGCTTGGGGGGCTCCATCAGGACCTTGGTATCCGGCGGAATCGATTCGGTGATCCAGACGTTTCCGCCGATCACCGAGCGCTGGCCGATCACCGTGTCGCCCCCGAGGATGGTGGCGCCGGAGTAGATAATGACATCATCCTCGATGGTCGGATGCCGCTTCCGGCCGCGCAGACGCGCCCCCGCATCCTTGGGCAGGGAGAGCGCTCCAAGGGTTACGCCCTGGTAGACCCGGACATTATTGCCGATTTCGGTAGTCTCCCCAATGACGACGCCGGTGCCGTGGTCAATCACAAACCGTGTGCCGATCTCGGCGCCGGGATGGATGTCGATTCCGGTGATGCTGTGGGCGTACTCGGTCATGATGCGGGGCAGGAGGGGCACTTCGAGTTCGAACAGCCGATGCGCAAGACGGTATACCATGATGGCGAAAATGCCCGGATAGCTGAAGATGATCTCGTCGCAGCTCTTGGCGGCCGGATCCCCGTCATACGCCGCCGAAACGTCGTCGGCCAGCACTTCCTGGATCGAGGGCACCGACTGAAACAGCGCCAAGGAGAGCTTGTGCCCCTGCTCCTCGCAGTGGACGCAGGCAGCGTCGTACCGGAAGCATTCATGACGGATGCTCCGGCAGATCTGCTCTGCAAGCATGTCATACAATACCGACACCGACTGTCCCAGGGTGTAGCGCAGGTTGACGGGATCGAGCCGGCTCCGGCTGAAGTAGCCGGGGAAGAGGATATCCCGCATGCCTTCGACGATGTCGATCACCGACTCCCGGGAGGGAATCGGCTCGTAGGCGATGTGATGGTAGCATTTCTTCTCATCGCACCCCCGAACGATCCTGTCGACGATCTCCGGTAGCTGCGCCCGGCAGTTGGAGGACAATTCCGCATCGCTGCGACAGGTTGCCGATTCCGTAGCAGTGTCTCTATCCATATGGTCTTCTCCTGAATGTTCTTCCCGTTCCGGTGGTTCCAACACAAACAAAATCATAAGCATCCAGCCCCGTTTGGAAAGCCGTCATCTGCGGCGCATTGGGGGATGCCGCCGGCCCGGCACCGGTGCATGCCGCCAAAAATGGTTGTTTAACCCTCTATATATATGATATATTTTATTGTAATCACGGACCCTGGAAACAAAAGCGCCCTGACATGCTGAAAAAACTGCTCTGGAGCATTCTGATCCTTCTGATGGTCTCATCCGGAGGTGCTGTCTACCTTCACCATCACAACCAGCTGGCGGCCTATTCGCCGGAGTTGGACCGCCTTGTCATGACGATGGACCAGCAGGTCCAGGGTGCATGGCGGGCGACCGCCCGGATCAGAGCCCTGGTGCGGGAGTTGACGGCCCACCTCGAGCCCTTGAAGAAACTGATGAAATATCTTCCGGAAATGGATGCGCCCCAGGGGACGCGTGACCCAGAGGGAGAGACCAGGACCGGCCTCCTCGAGGCGTTTCAGCCCCGCCCCCAATCCCCCGCGCCGCCGCCCGAGACGATCTACACCTGGGTCGACCGGCGCGGCGTCCGGCATTTCAGCAGCACAAGGCCGAAGGATGCGGCACTCGACGTGAACATCATCCAGCGATAGCCGAGACAACGTGACGGCGGCCTCGTCCGCATCAGGCCCCATGAAAAACAGAAACGGAGGGAGTTTATGAAAGATTCGCTCAAGCCCGGTTTGACATTTGAATTCCAGTATAAGGTGCCGGAAAACAAAACTGTTCCGAACCTTTACCCGGAATTTCCGGAGGGTCAGGTAATGCCGGATGTCTTCGCATCAGGCTTCATGATCGGCCTGTTCGAATTCGCCTGCATCAAGGCCATCAAGCCCCACCTCGACTGGCCCGATGAACAGAGCGTCGGCATCGGTTTTCAACTCAATCACACGGCAGCCACCCCACCGGGGTTTACCGTGACGGTCCGGGTGTCCCTGAGAGCCGTCGAGGGGAAGAAGCTGACCTTTGACATCGAAGCGGACGACGGCGTCGACCCCATCTCCAAGGGCAGCCATGAACGCTTTGTCATCCACGCGGCCAAGTTCAAGGGGGCCGTCGCTGAAAAGCTGAAAAAGCATCTTTCGTAACAATGGGTTAGCATCACAGACCAGAATGGCGTGCCCTTCACGGCTCCTGCTTGATTCGCAGGAAATAATGTTTAGCATAACAGTATTGCATTAGGGATTTTTTCCATTTCAACCGTCACGGAAAGGGGATAAGCCATGAAAGATACTGGAAGCTTGCACTTGAAGGTTCAGGAGCTTTGCGACTGCTACGCCACCACGGATCCGCTCAAGGAGATGTCGGAGATCACCAAAGACACGGACCTGGACGAGGCCGCGCTGAAATGGCTCTCTCTGGCGGCGCTGCACGGCGTCAACAGCAACGCCAAGAAGATCAAGATGTATGTCGGAAACGACGGCAGCGTGCAGGTCACGGCGGAATATCGCCCCTCGGAACTCCCCTCGCCGGGCAGCGATATCGGCAGGAAGGTCGTCGAAGCGCTGACCGATATCACCCACATCGAAGGCGGCAAGGGCAAGACTCCGCTGGCACTGGGAATTCGCGACAGCAGCATTGAGCTGAAGGTCAAGATGAAGGCCAAAGATGGCGGGAACAAGATCTCCATCAAATTTTCGGAATAAGATTTCTGGCGCTCCGCCGCTCTGACGAAAAGGCGCTCCTTCGCATTCCAGCGTCAGCAGCGCAATCCCCCGGCGGAGCGGAGCCAGAAAAGGCCGGAATCAATGCCGGCAGCAATCGGATGGCGCCATTTCTTGGCGCCATTATCTTTTTTCCTTTTCATCTGCCTCATTAAAGGATATAAAATATTTTATGCAGTGAATGTGCTCGGTAATGCCCATCGCGTTGCGGGTGTGCCGACGAACAGCCGCGATTCATGACACATGTCAGAGCCCATATGAAAGCCTACCACATTATACTGGCGGATGATCACGCTCTCCTGCGTCAGGGGATACGCAAGATCATCGATGATGCCGAAGGTCTCAAGGTCATCGGCGAGGTGGGAGACGGCCTTTCGCTGCTGAACGCGCTGAAAAAGCAACAGGTCCACATGGCCATCGTCGACATCTCCATGCCCAAAATCCGGGGCATCGAGGCCACCCTTGAAATCAAGGAGCGCTACCCGAAGGTCAAGGTGCTGATCCTCAGCATGCATAAATCGAAGGAATACCTTTATCAGGCCATCTCCGCCGGCGCAGACGGCTATCTGCTGAAGGAGGACACCGACGACGAATTATTTACGGCCATCGAGACCGTCCGCAGGGGCGAAACCTACCTCTCCCCCAATATTGCGAAGGATCTCACCACCACTTTCATCGACTCCTGCCGCAAGGGCTTTCAACGGCGCAAGGACCCCTTGAGCACCCGGGAAAAGGAGGTGCTCAAGCTGGTTGTCGAGGGTCACACCTCCAAAGACATCTCGAAGATGCTTCACATCAGCCTCCGAACCGCCCAGCACCACCGTGCCAACATCCAGAAAAAGCTCCAGACCAAGAAAATGGCCGAACTGGTGAAATACGCCATGGAAAAGGGGTATATCACTCGGACATAGAAGGAAGCCGTCAGCCGCTTCGCCGGATCATGAACAGCGTATTTCCGATGACGGTGAGGCTGCTCAGGAGCATGGCGGTGACGGCCACCAGCGGCGTCAGGAGCCCGAGCATGGCGATGGGAATGCTGGACAGGTTGTAGATGCCCGAAAAGACCAGATTCTGATAGATTTTACGGTTGACGATCCCGGCCAGATCCAAAAACGTCAGCACCTGTCGGGGATCGCTCTGCATCAGGGTCATGTCGGCAACCTCCCGGCCCAGATACGGCCCCGAATAGACCGCCATGGAGAGATCTGCCGCAACAAGAGCCGGTGCATCGTTGATGCCGTCCCCGATCATCACCGTCCGCCGCCCCGCCCTGCCGAGCTGCCGGATGAACCGGGCCTTCTCCTCCGGCAGCCTGCCGCCGTGGCACCCCTGGATGCCAACACGCCGACCGACGCTTCGGGTGGTGCGGGGATCGTCGCCGGAAACCAGAAAAACCTGGCATCCACGCTGCATCAGGCCCCGCACCGCCTCGGCCGCCCCCGCCCGGATGCGGTCCCCGAATTGGAAAACAGCCGCAAGACGCCCGTTGCAGCCCACATAGACCATGGATTGTGCATCCCCGGCCGGCAGGGGATCCGCCCCGTGCGCCGCTGCTCCGGGAACAAGATCGCGCGATCCGATCCTGACCCGCCGGCCGCGCCAAATGCCGGAGATACCGTTGCCGTGGTTTTCGAGATCCCCGACAGCCGCTGGAGAGAGCCCTTCGGCAGCGGCGCATCGACGGATTTCCGCTGCGATATAATGCTCTGACAAACGCTCAAGCCCCGCCGCCAGCGCCAGGACCTCCGCCCGATGAAACGGTGCGGCGGGAATAATCTGCTGCAGCTCATACCGCCCCTCGGTCAGGGTCCCGGTCTTGTCAAAAACGAAGGCGTCCGACATTCCTGCCCGCTCAAAGCAGGAAAATTCACGCACCAGGATCCCTTTCCTGCCGGCCATGGAGATGCCGGCGACCCTGGCCAGGGGAATGGCGATCCCCAGGGCACAGGGGCAGGAGATCACCATGACCGTGATCGAACGGATCAAGGCCGCCTCGAAGCCCATTCCCAGCCACCAGCAGGTGCCTCCAGTGGCCAGCGCCAGCCCCAGGATCAGGGGAACGAAAACGACAAGGAGGCGGTCGGTCCTTCCTTCGAAGGCGGTTTTTTCCCCGAGGCTCCGCTGGATAACCTGGACCATCTGCCCCATGGTGGAGTCCTCTCCCACGGCCTGGGCCCGGACCTGGAACGCCCCCTGGACCACGGTTGTCCCGCTGTGGATATGGTGGCCCGGCCCTTTGGCGAGCGGTATGGATTCACCGGTGAGGGAGGATTCATCGACGCGGCCCTCTCCCTGGTGAATCAAACCGTCGGCCGGCACGATCTCCCCCTCGTCCACGAGAAAAAGATCTCCCCTGCCCAGCATCTCAATCGAGACATACCGCCCCTGGGGATACTGGTCGCAGACCCGCTTCACCTTGCTCGGCTTCAGGGCGAAAAGGGCCGAGAGATCCTTGAGAACGTGGTCCTTGGCGTTGCGCTCGAGCATCTTTCCCAGAAGCGTCAGGGTGATCAGCATAGACGCCGTGTCAAAATACAGGTGGATGCTGCCCTGGATGAGGTTGAAGAGGCTGTAAAAAAACGCACTGCCGGATGCCGCACTGATCAGGGACTCCATGGTGAACATGCCGGCTCCCAGGCCGGCCCATGCCCGCCGGTGGATGCCCCATCCCCCGTACAGGAAGGGAACGGCCGCCAGCAGGAAGATGGGCCACGAAAGGTAGCGGACTGCCTCCCGCGTGAGCTGCGTGAAAAAGCCCGAGTAGAGGGCAAACGAGAGCATCATCACGTTTACGGCGAACACCGCGGAAATGGCGAACCGGTAGAGCTCCCGCCGCTTTTCGGGCGCACCGCCCCCGGCATCGTCCACCGGCTGGTGGCCGAGGTCATCGACGAGCTGGGCATACAGGAGCGCACCATCGGCATCGCCCCGGTGGGATGCGCCGTATTTGCCTACAATTATTTTAATTGCGACATGCACGAGGCGGCCCACGGCCGGGCCCCGGCGGTAGCCACCGGCATCAAGCGGGTGCTGCCCGACCATGTGGTATTCACCTACCAGGGGGACGGGGACTTAGCGTCCATCGGCACTGCCGAGATCGTCCACGCCGCCACACGTGGAGAGAAGGTCACCACCATTTTCATCAATAATGCCATATACGGCATGACCGGCGGCCAGATGGCCCCGACCACGCTGCCGGGCCAGGTCACCACCACATCCCCCTATGGGCGGGATACGGCGGTGGCGGGACACCCGGTCAGGGTCTGCGAGATGCTGGCCACATTGGATGGCACGGCACACATCGAGCGGGTGTCGGTCCACGATGTCGCCCATATCGTAAAAGCAAAGAAGGCTATCAAAAAGGCCTTTACCTGCCAGCTCGAGGGCAAGGGATTCAGCCTGGTGGAGGTGCTTAGTACCTGCCCCAGCAATTGGGGGATGACTCCCCGGGAAGCCCTGGACTGGGTCCGGGACAGTATGATCCCCTACTACCCCCTGGGTATCAAAAAGGAGGTGGGCTAAATGATGCATCAGATCGTTATCGCCGGATTCGGTGGCCAGGGCGTCATGACCATGGGCCAACTGCTCACCTATGCCGGGATGCTGGAAGGGAAGGAGGTCTCCTGGCTCCCCTCCTACGGCCCTGAGATGCGGGGCGGCACCGCCAACTGCCATGTGATCATCACCGACGAGGGGGCGGTGGGC
>CAJXSB010000082.1 GCA_913060435.1 uncultured Desulfococcus sp. | reverse complement strand
CCCTGGAGGTGGTCCGGATAGCCCATGCCGTCATAACGTTCATGATGATAGCGAATAATCTCTGCCAGATCCTTGTACATTTTTATCTGCGACAGCATTTTATAGCCAGCGACGACATGGAGTTTGATCAGATCATAATCGAGACGCTCGAGCTTTCCAGGCTTCAAAAGAACAGAATCAGGGGTGGATATTTTCCCGATATCATGTAAGATCGCTGCCTTCTGCAGTTGCTGCACCTGTTGATCGGCGAGGTGCATTTCTTGGGCAATTAATTTGCAATAGCGGGCTACCCTCCAAGTATGGCCGGCAGTATATGTATCCCTCTGTTCAATCATATTGACAAAGGAATAGATCGTCTCCTCATAATTTTCTGTTTTTTCCGTAAGAAGAGAATTAATCTTTTCTGTTCGCTTGATAACCTTGTACTCAAGGGTCCGGTTGAGTTCATCAACTTCCGCCTTCTTCTGTACAAGGTTCCGATTGAGGCGCAGTATGTAGAGGGAAACGACGATAATTGTAATAACCAGCATGGACAGGAGACCGATCTCTCGCCAGTAGCGTTTGAGCACATCCGCCAAGGTAAATTTACCATAATCGGCATAGGGACTGAGCCGAAGATCAAGCAAACAGTCATGAACAGGCTGATAGTTAAGGGGTATGGTCCAGCCGGCAGAATTGCTGGCAATAGCAGCAGGATCATCGGCTTGCATGCTCATCAAAGCCGCCGAAACCAAGCGAGCTAGTTTGTCTGGAGTTCGAGAGACAGCGGCCATTGGCCATTCTGGATAAAGATCCGTACTCAAAAGAAAAGGAAAGCCCGGAACTTTTTTGCTGTTTAGCACCTTGATTTTATTAAGCTCAACCAAGTCAGTTTCAGCCATGCGCTCCAGGGTGTCGGTGCGCACTGTGCCGGCATCGACATCTCCCCTCAGAACGGCGTAAACAACAGCATCGTGGGTGTCGCCGTACTGCAGAGAAGAGAAGTCCCGAAAGGGATCAATATTCTGTCTCCGCAATTCTCGCCATGCTACATGCCAGCCGCCAAAAGAACGGGGATCTACGGCCATAAATGTACGGTTGCGCAAAGCAAGAATGGTGTTGATGTCTGTGCGGTCCGCCCGGGTAAAAATAACGCCGCCAAAGACAGTCGTTTCCTGGCCCGGAATATTGCAGTTTATCAGCGTGGCGATCCGGCGGACACCATAAAATTTTTCCAGTTCAACATAAAATGCCGAGTTGGCAAGAACGAATTCGACCCGGCCTTCTCTGACCGCATCGTGGATTTCCTCAAAACTCAGAGGTACGATTACAAAATGGTAGCCAGGAATTGAAGAAGTGAGATATTCACCAGTTAACCGCCATTTTCGAATAGTACGTTCAGCACCTCTTTTGGCCAGGACACCAATCATAACATCCTTCATTTCAGCATAAACCTGGGAAGAATGTAATGGAATAAGCAAAAAATAGAAAAAAATCCTGATGACTATAGACATGACAGTTTCAGAGGTATCGCTTTCCTATTCTTTGTGCTGGCGATGATTCGATCGGCGAGAATGCGACATCAATTTTAGCCGTCAATAACCAGAACAACTTGTCTCTTTGTCTAATTTAGGGACGGTCACACTCTGAGCTCAAATAGGCTGTCTCCTGTTTCAAGTCGTCTTCGACGCCCATCCCATAATTCCTTTTCCGTTATTTTGTCACCTTAATGGTATAGGCACCTGTTCCGATCTGACTATTATAGTGTTGGACCCTCACATAATAGGTGCCTGGCGAAAGGTCCGCCACAATTTTCGCGTTCCAGCCAGCGCCGCTATCATCATCACGTTTTATGAGCCTTTCCTTGCTATCTGGACCGTAGAGGGCCATTACAACATCTGTTCGGCCTCCTGTCTCGATCGTGTATTCTCCGGCTTCTGTTGCCATGAATTTATAATTGTCTTTTTCTCCTGGGTGGGCGATAGCGGCTTCTGTAGGGCTCAATCCGATCACTGGCAACTGGATGTAATCATCCTGGGGCGGCGCAAACCTCACCTCGAAAGCTCGCTGGGCTCTAAATTCATCCGAGACGGGCCCGTACTCGCTGTACTGCGGCTTCTGGTCGGATTTTATCAAATCGCAGATCTTGCTATGGAGTTCTCTGAAGTTCCCCCTGAAAGAACCATTCTCCCATGCCTCGCACAAGGCGATGGTAAAGGCGCCACCATGTCGATACCCTGATGAGCCGAAGCCATCACGACATCCACCTAAGTGAATGAGTTGCGCACTGATGCTGCGGTCCCTCGCAGAGCTCTTTGAAAGGGGCCTAAACATCGCCTTCTCGTTTACGGGAACTGTCATTCTAAGCCGGTAGTTTGTTCCAGAATTACAACTGTCGCTTATCATTACGAGACGCACTCCAGCACTGAACCTCGCCAGGGCTTCGTGAATTTTGTCATCAATTACTTCCCTGTCATATGCAACAAGTGTTTCATCCTTTCCGTCAAGTTCGTCACCCGCTATGTCCGGTTGCTGCCCACCGTGACCTGAATAATAAAAGACAAAGATATCTCCTTGTTCTGTATTGTCTGCGGCTCGATAAAGCGCGGAAAGAATCTGATCCCTTGTTGCTTCAGCTGTTTTGAGTGTTTTTATCTGATAATCAAGTTCACCAAGTATTATCTCCATATTGTCTACATCCAGTTCACATCCCCAACATCCAGCGGTGCCATCCCACCCGTTGTAAGCTGTCGGGTCCACACTTTTCAATCCAACCAACAATGCTGATCCTTGCGCCATGATGTTCCTCCCTTCGTTAACATCGCAGTTTATGACCATCTAACGTATCGTGATGTCCGTGGATGACAGGATTTCGGCGCAGGGCGCCGGAGTCGGGCTGAAAATGCACCATGAAACCTATACCGGAGGGACCGAGCACTTGTTGTGCCTCACTCACGCCCAATTACCTGTTCTCCAGGAAAGGCTTCGGGTCGCAGCAATCATTATCTCTGCTGCAAGGCTCGTTCATCCATTGTTCGCCCCGGTCCACATCAATGGAATGTCTGGGGGGGCAGACACCGCCGTGCGGTGAGGTTTAGAAATAATGTTTTTGACAGGAAAATGAGAAGAGAATGCAGCTCGTCCGAAATGCAGATTCTGATTCGAGGAATAAATTAGTATCTATCAGAAAAGTATTTAATGATCTATAGGTACGTTTACTTAATTTATATGGGGATTGTTCCTGTTTCTGTATGGGTAGTTATACTTATGGATAGACCATTATACTTTGGTACATTTTTGGTTTTTCGATGAGAAGCTATTGTAGGAAAAAAATAGGCAACGCTTAACCGAGATCATTTTATTAATGGGATATTTGGCAAATTCAATTGCCATCATGGTCATAAAAGCCTCGGCGAAATCCCATCAGGGGATACTGTGGTTGACGTCCGCCGATCGCTATGGTTGAATTCAAAGCGTAGCGTCCGCATGAAGCACAAAGCATTCTGGACCAGCGGTGAACCGCTTTTTGATACCGAAGGCGGCTTTCATCTTTAAATAATTAAGATGATATTTTTGTATTACGCCATCAAATCGAATCACACTGAAAGATGATCAGTCAACAACTCAGCGCCTATCGCATCCTCAAGCTCATCGGCCGGGGCGATATCGGAACGGTCTACCAGGCTGTGCATTCGTTATCGGAGCAACTGGTTGCCGTCAAGATGCTCTCGCCCGAGCTCTTCACGAACCCGGCCATGCAGGACCAGATCCTGATCCAGGCCAGCCGACAGGCGGAGCTCTCTCACCCCAATGTTGTCCATTTCTTGGAATGCCTGAAAGACAGCCGAGGGATCTCTCTTGTAATGGGATATGTTCCAGGTGAAAGTCTGGAAAACCGACTCGCCCGGATTGGTGTCATGGAGCAGCCCGATGCCCTCAGGATCTCGTTGAACGTCTTGAACGCCTTGGCTTTCATGCACGAGCGAGGTATCCATCACCGCCATCTAAAGCCCAGCGAAATCCTGATAACCGGGGACGGGAACATCAAAGTGGTGGACTTCGGGATCGCCAAGGTCTTCGGGCATAAAGGAATCTCCATCACGGGCATGCGACTGGAATCGCTCTGGTACATGTCTCCGGAGCAGTTCCGCGGGGAGACGGTCGATGCTGCATCGGATATCTATTCACTCGGCATCATTCTCTATCAGATGCTCACCGGCAACGTGCCCTTTCAGGGTAAATCGAGGTTCGAGGTCATGAAAGCCCACATGGAGGAGATACCGAAGGACCCCGCGGTCATCACTCCGGAAATCCCCAGGGGCCTTTCCGACCTCATCCTGAAGTCCCTCGCCAAGAACCCTCAACAGCGGTTTCAGTCCGCGAAAGAACTCGCGGCCGCCCTGGTCCAGTTCGCCGAGGAAGGCGAGGTTGCCCCCCTCTTCGCTAAGGCGGAGGAGCCGTCGGTTCAGATAGCGGGAATTGCCGGGGCCGAATCCTCTTCCGGGCAGAAGGATGCCTCCCCTGCGCTATCGGAAGAAGGCCCCTCTTTTCTTGGCCGTTTCGATCGAAAGGTTTTTTTCCTCCTCATGGGGGCGGGAGTCATTCTTATCGGGTTCTTGATGCATTTTCTCTTTTTTGAGGAATACCGGAAGGAAGACTCCATGTGGAACTGGATTGTCGGGCATGTCGCCCCAGCAGACCCGATCCCCTCGGCATCCGCCTTGACCGCGACTTCAGGGGGTGAAACAACGGCGCCAGAGACCGCTTCTTCTCCCGAAGCAACGACTGAAATCGCCCCGGTGGGAATCGACCGAGAACTCCGGGCAGCACCTCCTTTCCCCCAGGCGCTCTTCACCCCATGGGAAGCGAAGATCCCATCAGCTCTTTCACCTGCGCCGTCTTCGCCTTCGATTGTCGAATCGGATGCTTTGCCGGGAACGGCCTTACCGGAGGCCATCGTAAGCGAGAGTCCGGAACAACCGAAAGCCGCACCCCAAAAGACGGAATCGCCTCAACAAAAGCGTCGCCCACCGATCGAGGGGCCGCCCAAAAGAAGCGCCAAACGGTCCGGGAAGAGAGGTTCCAGCCAGGAATCGGCCCAGCCAGCCAAAAGAGAGAATCACGGATGGCGAATCATCAAATAATTCGGTGGGGATTTGTGGTTTTAACGGCGCTTTCTTTTGCGGCCTGCCAGAAATCGTTGCTCAAGGCGGAGCTGGAGACGTACAAGTTGATGTACAAGCCCGGGGAGCATCTTGTGGCCTCATTTGAGGAAACGAAAAAGAGATCCCCTTGTGCAAATGGCGGTGTTTACCTGAAGGAGTCCTTCTTCAGACCGCATAGAATGGTTGCGGGGGAACAGATCCTGACTCGATTCATATATGCCTCCTGTGCCGCCATGAATATCCGTGGGATCATTGTCCGGAAGGTGATCCACAACGGCAGCGTCATACTGCGGGATACGACTCCTCATTCTTTCATTTCGGGTACCTGGGGTGTGAACGCCTATATCCAGATCCCCCCGGATGCGACCGCCGGAGCCTACATCTTTTTGTTCACCATCACTGCGGGAAGCCAGGTCTTTAAGGAAACCCACACCTTCCAAGTCATCCAACCCTAGTGTCAATGATCTCCTGAGCGTCCATTTTTTTCAGGATCGAAATGTGATCGGTATCGTGTCGACGCGCTCTATTTTAGGGGCCATCATAAATACACTTTTTTTCTCAAGGCAATGAGGTGTGGTACTCATTTCAATTCTCTTCCATTACCCGAATAATTTGCCGTAGTGACAATCTTTCGACGGGAGGAATCTATGGAAAATCCAGAGCGTGTCACCACCCGGGGATATTCAAAAGCGCTTGAACTGCTTCATGAATGCAGTCGGAAGGAAGGCTTTCTCGCCAGCCCGACGAAACAGGAGAACTACCGCCGGATATGGGGGCGAGACGGCGTGATCGTGGGGCTGGCGGCCCTCCTGAGCGGCGATGAAGAGCTGGTCGACACATTTCGCGCTACATTGGAGACGCTGGCGCGGTATCAGGGGCCCCACGGGGAGATCCCCAGCAACGTGGATCCTATCTCCGGCCGGATCAGCTACGGCGGTATGACCGGCCGGGTGGACACCGACCTCTGGTTCGTGATCGGCTGCGGCGAATACTGGAAGGAGACGGGGGACAAGAGCTTCATCGACCGCATGGTGCCGGCGATTCGGAGGGTGATGTTTCTGCTGGCGGCATGGGAATTCAACAATCGCGGACTCCTGTACATCCCCGCCACAGGCGACTGGGCGGATGAATATATCCAGAGCGGATATGTCCTATACGACCAGCTCCTCTATCTCCAGGCCCTGCGGACCGTTGCCGCCCTCAGTGCGGAACACGGGGATTCCTCCGACCATCACCTGATGGAGCGCAAGAGCCGGCTGAAGCACCTCATACAGGCGAATTACTGGTTTGAAGACTGCGCGGATGGCGTTCCGGATGATGTGTACCATGAAATCCTCTACGAAAAAGGGCGCAAAGCCGCCGAGCACTGTGCCAAACAATACTGGCTGCCGTTTTTTTCTCCCCATGGCTATGGTTACCGGTTCGACGGGTTTGCCAATGTGCTCGCCTCGCTTCTGGAGGTGGCCGATGATGAGCGGCGCCGCAGCGTCGACCGCTATATCTCGGAAGTGCTGGTTCCGGACAACATCGCCCTGCTTCCGGCATTCCATCCGGTCATCAAGCCGGTCGACCGTGACTGGGAGGATCTCAAGATCACCTTTTCATACCGCTTCAAAAACCGGCCCTACGAGTTTCACAACGGCGGCCTCTGGCCGATGATTACCGGGTTCTACTGCGCCGACCTGGCCCAACGCGGAGAGCTTCCTTCCGCCCGGGAATTCCTGGGCGGCATCCATGCGGCCAATGCCATGGAAATGGAAGGGGAGGCGTGGGGATTTCCGGAGTACGTTCACGGCAGGGAATTCACGCCGAAAGGTACCCGCTGCCAGTGCTGGAGTGCCGCCGCAGCGGTCATGGGCCACCAGGCCCTCGAGGGCAAACGGATCTTCCGGATCACCTGAGAACCCTGTCGAAGCGGTGTGCGGGGCTATCCCCTCCGCGGCACAATGGGCGCCCGATCCCCTGCGAGGTATCGGCAGATGTCAACGATGTCGATGGCGAGGCATGCGGTGTTGACCAATAGGGCGGCAATGATCCAGATCCGCAGGGCGCCGTCAGGCGATCCTGAAAGGAGTCTGCTATAAAGCCAGGGCAGCAGCAACAGCCATGGAAAGTGTCCGACGCCCAGCAGGCGAACCCAGCCGAGACGGCGATGGAGAGGTATGATCACTGCTGCTGCCAGGAAATAACTCCCGAGCGCCGCCCACGCTTCAGGCTCCCGTGGAAAAAAGAGCGGTGCTATTAAATTGACGAGCATCAGCAGCCACATCCAGATTCGCCAGCCCATCGAAAATTCCCTGGCGTCGCTCACGAGACTGAGTTGTCTTCGGTCTGAAGGTTGTTTCATGGTATTGGCTCCTGAAAGAAGTCCGGGTCGGCCGCAGCCTGTCCCGGCAGGAATTTTCGGCCTTGTCCTGGAAACCATCGGCCCTTCCATTGGCTGTGGTCCGGACAGGCCCGTTATTCATCTCTATTCCATGCTACCTTTGTATCTCGGGCGTCCGGCCACAGCGGGGCTGGCAGGCGGATGATCAGAGAATAGGACCGTCCATTGGACAGGCGGTCCTGTTGCTGCTTCGGTGCTGCATTACGGCAGGTCGGTGCTGTCGGTAATTTTACAGCTGCCTTCCGGGCAGAACAATTCCAGAAAAAAGCCTTTGCCTTCTGACTCCTGGGTGGGCAGACGGATCCGCCCTTTCTCATCCAGGCAGGAGCGATCCTCGCAAGAGACTTCCAGCCAGAGACCGTCGGAGTAGCCCGCGCTTTCGGATTTTATTTTGTCCTGAGAGAGGTTCTCGATTTCAGTGGCGCTGAGGACTCGGGCATTCGGCAGAAAAAATGTAAACTGAAACGATTTTTTGTTTGTCATGATGATCCTCCCTTGTCGTTCTTTATCCTTTGGTTTGTGGTTGTGTACGAAGATTTCCGCCGATATGCAATTTTAATCCAGCACCTTCCGGGATTCATAGCACTTGCGCTCCACATAGGTGTTGTTCTCTGCGTCAAAAACCGCCTCTTCTTCATGAATCCACTTGGGCGGCCCTTCCCATGCGCCACAGGCCAATACCACCGGTTCTCCAAGATTGAAGCTGCTGCCGCAGGCTTCGCACGTTTTGAGCGCCATCAGCATTTCACGGTCGATGATTTTCTTTACGGCGGACGGAATGTTGTTCGACATTGGAAAAGCTCCTTTGCGTTGTGATTGGATTGAGTTTTTTTTAAATATTATGGGGAATGCCGGTGCACGGGCGCTTCCGTGCACCGTTTCATTGCGTCAGCCTTTCAGCTCCGCCGACAGGTGGATCTGGGTGCCGGCCAGAGCCTGGGATACCGGACAGCCTTCCTTGGCCGCATTGGCCTGCTCTTCGAACGCGGCCGCATCCATGCCGGGAACATCGGCGCGTGTTGACAGTTCGATGCGGGTAATCTTGAAGCCGTCGCCGACCTTTTCTATGGTGACATCCGCTGTCGTTTCGATTTCCTTGGGCGGATGTCCGGCCTTTTCGAGCAGCATGGAGAGGGCCATGGAGAAGCAGCCGGCATGGGCCGCCCCGATGAGCTCCTCGGGGTTGGTCCCCGGCGCGTCCTCGAATCGCGTTGCGAAGGAGTAGGATCCTTCGTATGCACCGCTGCCCAGGGACATCGTTCCCTTGCCCTGCTGCAGTGTACCTTCCCATCGTGCATGGGCGCTTCTTTTCGGCATAATGAATCTCCTTTCCAAGTCGATGTTCGGTTGTACAGCATCATCATCCATCAATGCTGAAATCCTGCAAATTGCTTACATATATAAAAATTAGCACGAAAGCGCTGGGGCGGCAGTAGGGTGTAAAATGTATATCCTATCCAGCCTGGCGGTATTGGGCGATGTTACGGGAGGAGTCCATTGAAAGGAAGAGCGGTGCTGGAAGGGGTCTGCTTCGGCGGCATTATCTCGCCCGCCCGCCCGACTCCAGCGCTTCGAATCCGGAGACGATATCCAGCAGCTCCTCGGTGATGCCGGCCTGGCGCTGCCGGTGGTATTGGCCCCGGAGAGCGTCGAGGCGCTCTTCAATATTCGACTCCGCCCCCTGCATGGCCGCAAGTCGGCTGGCGTTTTCTGCGGCCAGGGACTCCGCGGCGGCGCGGTAGAGGGATACGAAGAGATACTGCCGGACAAGGGCCCCGAAGAGCATCTCCCAATCCATCGAGAACCAGGGGATCTGGTTGCCGGGCCAGGGTTTCTCCCGGATCTCCCGGAGCCACTGTCGGTCGAGGGGGAGCAGACGGACCTGGCGGGGGCGGTAGCTGGCGCCGGTCTGCGGTGCGCAGTGGAACAGAAAGACCTGGTTGATCTCCCCCCCGCTGGTCCAGGACTCGATCTCGAGGACCAGCTCCTGGACCAGCGGCGTGACGGCACCCACCGAGCCTGGGACGGAAAAGGTCCTCCCGGCCTGCCGGCCCGCCTCCTCGAGGCGGTTTGCCGCGCGGGGGCCCACCGCGATGAGTTGGATCCGCCCCGATTCGAATTCCAGGGCGTCGAGGGCATGGGAGACAATGGTGTCGTTGAGGGGGCCGCACATCCCCTGGTCGGTGCCGAAGATCAGGGCGCCCGACGCGCCCGGGGCCGCGGGCCGGGCGGTCACGGAAAAGCCGGGTCGGCTGCGCAGTACGGCCTGGAGCGCCATCTCCACCGTCCGGTTATAGGTTTTCAGCGCCTCGACGGCATCTTCGAACTGCCGGATATTGACGGCGGCCAGCGCTTTCATGCTCTTGACCACGGATTCGAGGCTTTCGGTGCTGTCGATCTTCCGCTTCAGTCCTTCGAGGGAGGGCATGCCGCCCCTCCTTTCGTCATTCGGGTCCTTCGTTCGGGTTCCGGCCCGCAGCTGCATCAGCCGTCGTCCCCTTGGGCGCTTCCGCTCCGACGGCCTTCCGGGCGCTCTCCGCCAGGGCGCGGATCTCCTTTTCGCCGAGGGGATCACCAGCCTCGATCGATCGGCAGAGATCCGGCAGCGATCCCGTAACGGCCTTCCGGATCTGCGCTTCGGCATCGATGATGCGGTCGATGGGAAGGCTGTCCAGCACGCCTTCGTTGACCGCCACCAGGACTGCGATCTGCTCTGGTACGGCCATGGGGCTGTACTGGGGCTGTTTGAGAATCTCCCGCACCCGCCGGCCCCGCTCCAGGGTGCTGCGGGTCGCCTCGTCCATTCGGGTGCCGAACCGTGAGAAGGCCTCCAGCTCTTCGAACTGGGCATAGGCCAGCTTCAGGTCGCCGGAAATGTTCTGATAGGCCGAAAGCTGGGTCTTTCCGCCCACCCGCGAGACGGACCTCCCCACATCCACGGCCGGCAGGATGCCTTTTGAAAACAGCCTCGGGGAAAGGTAGATCTGGCCGTCGGTGATGGAGATCAGGTTCGTGGGGATGTAGGCGGATATATCCTGCGCCTCGGTTTCCACGATGGGCAGGGCCGTCAGGGATCCCCCGCCGTGCACTTCGTTCAGATGGGTCGAGCGCTCCAGCAGGCGGGCGTGGATATAGAAGATGTCGCCGGGGAAGGCCTCCCGGCCAGGCGGTCGGCGCAGCAGCAGGGACAGCTCCCGGTAGGCGCGGGCGTGGCGCGTGAGGTCGTCCAGGACGAGAAGCACGTCGCGCCCCTGTTGCATGAAGTATTCCCCGATGGTCATGGCGGCATACGGCGCTGCATACTGCAGCCCCGGGGGATCCTCCTCGGTTGCGACGACGACCGTGCTGTAGGCCATGGCGCCGCGCTCCCGGAGCGTGGCGATCACCCTCCCCACCGCCGCCGCCCGTTTGCCCACGGCGCAGTAGATGCAGACGACGCCTGCGTCCTGTTGGTGAATGATGGTGTCGACGGCCACGGCGGTCTTGCCGGTCTGCCGGTCACCGAGGATCAGCTCCCGCTGCCCGCGGCCGATGGGCAGGAGGGCGTCGACCACCTTGAGGCCGGTCTGCAGCGGCACCGTGACCGGCAAGCGGTCCATGATCTCCGGCGCCGGCCGCTCGATGGGATGGCGGTCGGCCGCTTTCAGGCGTCCGCGGCCGTCCAGGGGGCGCCCGCGGGCGTCGAGGACCCGGCCCACGAGGGCATCGCCCACGGGGACGTCCATGACCCTGCCGGTGCGCCGGGCTTCGCTTCCGGCCGTGATGCCTTCGCTGTCATCGAGCATGACCACGCCGATGCCGGCGTCATCCACATTGAAGGCGATGCCCATCTCCTCCCCGGCAAAGCGGATCAGCTCTTCGTGGCGAACGCCCGCCATGCCGGTCACCTCGACGGTCCCCGGGCCGACGAACGCAACGGTGCCGTAGGATCGGACCCTCATCCGTGCCGGGGTTTTCTCGAGCACCGCGCCGAGGGTCTCGAAGCCGGATTCGATCCGGTCCGCAAGCCGTGATATTTCGTCGCCCATCTCCGTCACGAGTCCTCTTCTGCTTCGAAATTGTCGCGATGATCCCGGCCTGTTTCCGGTGCGGCCCGGCCGGGGCCCTCTTCGTCCAGGGCCTCCAGCACGCGCTCTTCCAGCTCCTCGAGGTACTGGTGCAGGGTCCAGGAGACCTTTTTCCCGCTGATCCGCAGCTCGATTCCCACCCCAAGGGCTTCCTCGGGCTGGTACTCGACGTCGAGATCCGGGTGGATCTCCCGGGTCAGCCACTGGGTGATCTCCCGCTGTTTTTCTGCGGGGACCGCCCGGGCCGAGCGCACCACCGCCACAGCCGCCGGTTCCGCCGCCGGGGCCTGGGAGAGCGCCTGCTTTTCGGTCTCGTCCATCGCCTGGATGCGCCTGATGAACCTCTCGACGACCCGATCCTGGAGAGTCTCGCCGGCCATCTCTTCCAAGGCCTTTTGTGCGACGGCGAACACCTGCCTCGCGGCGCTCTCGCGGATGCGTTTCCCAAAGGCCTCCTTCTCCTGTTCCAGGGCGTCGACCCAGCGCTGCCGCAGCGCGTCGACCGCCTGGCGGGCCTCCTCCTGGAGCGCCTCCTTTTCCTTTCGGGCCGCTTCCCTGGCTTCGGCCAGAAGCGTTTCGCGCGTCTTGTCCAGCTCTTTCTTCTCGGCCGCGATCTCCTCCTGGCGCGCGTCGGCGCTCTGGCGCTTCCGGTCGGCCTCCTCGAGCTGGGAGGCGATCTTTTTCTCGCGCTCGTCCATGGCCCGAATGATGCGGTCGTAGAGAAATTTCTTGAGCAGGACCATCAGGACCAGAAAATTGAGGAGCTGGGCGCCCATGGTGAACCAGTTGATCAGCACGGCTCAGCCTCCCGCGTGTGAGATGGCGTAATCCCAGAAGGGGTTGGCGAACAGGAGGATCATCGAGACCACAAAGGCGTAGATCCCGGTCGATTCGATCATGGCCAGCCCCACGAAGAGGGTGCGGGTGATGTTGTTGCTTTCATCGGGCTGCTGGGCCAGGGACGCCAGGCCCTGGGCCACGGCGCGGCCCTCGCCCAGGGCCGGTCCGATGGCGCCGATGGCGATGGTCAGCCCGGCGGTAACCACGGATCCAAAGCCGATCAGAGAAATCATGTCCATCGTCTTTTACCTCCTGATGGTTGCGGAAGGGCCGGTCCTCCGGTGGATCATCCGCCGGAGGGCCGGCCCTTCCGTGGTTTGGTGCTGCCGGCCCCCTGTTGTTCTCGCTCCGCCCGGGCCCGCGTGGCCGATGCGATGTAGACCATGGCCAGCACCGAAAAGATGTAGGCCTGGATGACACCGGTCAGCAGACCCAGAAGATGCATCACGATGGGGAAGAAGAGCGGCGCCAGGGCGACCAGGATGGCGGCGACCTTCGTGCCGCTCATGATGTTTCCGAAGAGGCGAACGGCCAGGGCCAGGGTCCGGGAGAGCTCGCCCAGGACGTTGAAGGGCAGCATCAATGGCGAAGGACGCAGATACTGCGTGAAATATCCCCGGAAGCCCCGGCTCAGGATGCCGAAAAACGGAACGCTCACGAAGACCGCAATGGCCAGCGCAGCCGTGGTGGAGAGGGAGGCCGTCGGCGGAACGTATCCAGGGACGACCTGAAGCAGGTTGCAGACCAGGATGAAGAGAAAGAGGGTCCCCACGAAAACGAGATGGCTGCGGGAATCCTCGCGGCCGATCTCCCGAATCTCGTTCCGCATGTTCTCCACGAGCACTTCCAGCAGGTTCTGCCACCGGGAGATGCGGGTGTCGGAGGTCAGGTTTCGGGTGATCAGCCACGCGGCGACCACCATGAGGGCCATCACGATCCAGGTGAAAAGGAGGGTGGCGTTGAGGGAGATGAATTTCCACTCCCAGAAGACGACCTGGTCGGGGCTGATCTGTTTGAGGTCCATGGGGCCCATGTTCAATCCTCCATGCCGCGCTTCGGGTATATGGCGTTTCGGCCGGCCGGTGCTTTCCGCTTCCCCGGGGGGCGCATGCGCCGGACCACGAGGAACCGGGCGAGGATGAACCCGCCGAAGCAGAAAAGGATGCGCTCCCATCGCCCTTGGGATGCCGC
>CAJXSB010000081.1 GCA_913060435.1 uncultured Desulfococcus sp. | reverse complement strand
GAAGAAATGGCAGAATATTTGGATGGTGTAGAGCGCAGAGAAACAAACCTCACAGAACCCATCCCCCCTGAAACAAAGGAAGATATAGAGTATTGGAAACAAGAACGGCAGCGGCGTCTTGAGGAAATCAACAACAGGCTTGTATTAGATATAGTGGCAAACGAGAAGGTTAGATACATAGACCTTGTAGAAAAATATGGCTCTGATTTAGCCGATAAGATTGATAAAGATAAATGGCTCGAAATAGAAGATTACAAAGTGGCGAGAGATATCCATAACGGAAAGAAAAATGCCGACACAAATAAGGTCGAGAACACCAACAAAAAGCCATCGAAGGCGAAGAAAAAAGTTAGTCAGTTCAACAGAGTAAGTTTCGACCGATTGGATAATCTTGAATATTTGAAAAAGTATGCCTCTAAATCATTGGTTTATGAACGGCTCAGACGCTTCATAGTGCGGGGCAAACATAAAGATGACAAACTTGAGCTCTACGAAAGATATTATCAGCGAAGGAAGCTTGTGTCCTCCCTATCACAACGCAGATTGGCAGAAGAGTTTGGGCTATCAAAAACGCCTTAGCGTCATTTTTCGGTTGGATTTCGTAATATATTGTAATATCAGCCTATTTTTGTGTTTATTCAGGCATTATTGTATCACTTTTTATCGAAACACGGCATCAAATAGTTTCTAACTTACTGATTTTACGTAATCAGGACTTGAGTTTTGGATACAATCATGGTACAAAAGTGATGGTTTTAAGCATATTTAATCACTATTGTATCGGGAGGCATCCATGCTCAATGCAGCTGCTTCTGCCAAGGCGCTTAAAATGCTTTTCCGCCGATTCAAAGTCGTGGATATAGATAAACTTTCTCAAACGCTTCAAACAAAGTCGCGGATGAGTATTTTCCGGCGTCTCAAAGAGATCGGCTACCTCTCCAGTTATACGCACACCGGCCGATATTACACACTGGCCCACATTCCACAATTCGATGATTACGGGTTATGGTTTCATCAGGGCGTCGGGTTCTCCCGGTATGGCACCCTCAAGGCCACCATCACCGAACTGGTCGATAGCGCTGCTGCCGGTTTTACACACACTGAACTCAACAACATCTTGCATATCCAGGTACACAACACGTTGCTCACTTTGGTTCGAGAAGCCCACCTGGGCCGCGAACGCTTCGGAAAAGCGTTTCTATATGTCAGCGCGAAGCCCGATAAAGCGGCTGAGCAGATTTTAAAAAGAGAGAAATTGGCCCTCCTGCCCAAAGAAGCCGAGCCGATACCTGTCACCACGATTATTGAAGTGCTCATCGAAGCGATACATGCCGGACGGATCCGTATCCGTCCGACATTGGTGGCCAATCGGCTCTCCGTTCGGGGAGTGCCCATTACAGTCAAGCAGGTCGAACAAATATTTGCCCAATACGGAATCGCCACCGAAAAAAAAACGGTGTAATCATGCTCGAAACGCTTGAAACCCTACGAGAGCTACTTGGGACTGTAAACGACAGAAATCGCATGCAATTGCTAAGTACTTCAGGTGTTCTCGTATCTGCCTGTGACGAAGGCGGGCAGTGCCCGAGCTGCCGAGGGCCATGGCGCGTTCAGAAAACGGCGTATCACCGCGGAAAGACCATCCGGCACGGAGAGTTCGAAATCCGTGAGACCATTCATGTCTGTTCGGATCGATGCCGCGATGAATCCGGAAAGTTAGTCATACGCCGAGCTCAATCTCTTGCAAAACACATCGTTCCCGGAAGGACCGTGGGCTATGATGTGATGACCTTCGTCGGGCTCGAACGCTTTCTTCATCACCGGCAGCGAGAAGAAATTCGTACTTCACTTCTCCGTGAACACGGAATCAATTTGTCTACGGGAGCGATCAGCAATCTGGCCAAACTCTTTCTCCGTTATGTGCAAGCACTCCACAATAAGCACATGGGGCAACTCCAGAATGCACTGGCGAAGGACGGCGGGTGGCCCCTGAACATCGATGCGACTGGGGAAGATGGCCGAGGCACCCTGCTCGTGGCGTTCACCGGATGGCGCAAGTGGGTGCTCGGTTCCTGGAAGATACCCACCGAATGTACCGAGGCGATTCTGCCACGCCTGCATGAGGTTGTCGGACAATTTGGTGCACCCTGCGCGGTGATGCGGGATCTGGGACGTGCCGTTACCCCTGCCGTCAATCACCTGCTGGCTGAACTGGAACTGGACATCCCGGTGCTTGCCTGCCATCTCCATTTCCTGAAAGACATTGGCAAAGATCTCCTGAACCCCGCCCACGGGGAGTTGCGTGCCCTTTTTCGACGTTACAAAATACAACCCAAACTCCGCACCCTGAGTCGTGACCTGGGTCGCAAGCTCGGCAGCCAGATCGGTGAGGCACGCAAGGAGGTGAAAGCATGGCAGGCACAGACCGAGACCGATTACGCGATTCCTTCCGGACGGGCGGGAATGGCGACCATCCGCTCGCTGGCCCAATGGGTTATCGACTATAAGGCCGACAGCACAGGCTGTGATTATCCTTTTGCCAGACCTTATCTCGATCTATACGATCGATGCACGACGGCACGCAGGGCCATAGACGCTTTTATGCGTAACGAGCCCAACGACCCAAAGGTGCGAAGCGCGCTCAAGCGACTTCAGCGTCTCCTTGATCCAGTGGCCTCCGATGTCCCATTCAAACAAATTGTCCGGCGCTTACGAACGCGGGCCCAATTATTCGACGAGTTGAGGGACGCGTTGCGCCTTGAGCCCAAGCCCCCCTCAATCCACATGGAAAGAAACGCCGAGGAAGTGCCAACGTCAGATCAAATGGCAACAGAGCTGCAAGATATTCATGAGCAGGTGAAAAAGTTGGTCGCTTCACTCAAAAAACGTCGCCCGCAACGTGGCCCTGCACAAGATGTTCGCAGCGCAATCGATCTGATATTACGCCATATAGAGAATCATGGTGGCTACCTTTGGGGCCACGTTATCCACTTGCCAGAAGAAGCCGGTGGAGGCATCCGTCTCGTGGAACGAACAAACAATATCCTCGAAGGCTTTTTTCACGGCATGAAACATGATGAACGCCGCCGCAGTGGTCGGAAAATATTGACACAGGACTTTGAACATCTGCCTCCAGAAGCAGCTTTGGTCTACAACTTGAGATGTTCGGATTATGTCTCAATCGTCTGCGGTTCTTTAGACCGTCTTCATGAAGCTTTTGCCAATATTGATTTGGGCAAAGAGGAAGAAATGAATGTCAAAGAACGAATACCGCATGTGGAAACTGCATCGCTCCCTACTGTTGATCGAAGAATAATCAGAACAGATCAGATGCAGCGTCGAATCTCTGCAGCGGCAAAAAGTAGGGCACCGCATGTTCGATCATGACCGTTAAGGGACAAAATCCAACCGAGAAATGACGCTAAGGGCTTTTTAAGTCTCTTGCGTCTACCTATTCCGCCACCCAGGCTGACCGGGTGCCCGGAGAGGGCCTCCGGGCGTGTCTGAAGTGATTGACGTATAATTCAAGACCCAAAATAAATCAAGAGAAAAAAGGCTGTTGAGGCGGGCGGCGCCGGTGAAACGCCGGCGGCTTGGAGGCCGGGTCAGGTCCGGTTCCGGGATATCATGCTGTCGGTCTGATACTCTTGCTGGAGTCTGCGCTGCACTTCGACGGCAGCCTCCAGGCTCTGGTAGGGGCCCATGAAGACCCGGTGCCAGACGCCCCGGTCATCCCGTCCGCTCCGGATGAAGACCGGGAAGCCGTCGTTCTGGAAGCGGTGCTGGAGCCTAATCGCCCGGGCCTCGCTGGCAAAGGCGCCGATCTGGAGGATGTAGGCGTCGCCGGCCCTGCGGGCGACGGCGCCGGGGGTGGGAATCCGGTTGACGAGGTAGCGGCAGGCCTCGTCGATGGCATGCTGCTTGACCGTCTCCGTGAGGTTCAGCCCGGACCGGAGCGTTACCATGGGCAGGTCGAGAAAGCTGAGGGGAAGGCCCCCCTCGTGGATGCGGGCCGTGTACCGGTCGCTCCAGACCATCTCGGCGGTGCGGGTATCCCAGATCTGGATCGAGAGCCCGACGCTCATGGAGGAGTAGAGGCCGGCGAAGACCCGCTGGAACTCATATACATTGCCGAATATCACGGCGTCGCACCCGAGGAGGCGGCCGAGCCTTCCAGCGGACACCCGGGCGAGCACATCCGGATTGGACAACCGGCGCCGCCGGAGGGTGCTGTCGACCTCGTGGAGCTCCACATCGTGGAAGGGAAGGGTGCTCATATGGCTGTAGAAAGCCACGCGCACGGCCGCTGCGATATCGGCGTTGCCGGACTGGTCCGAAAACGGCAGCACGGCGACGGACCGCGGATAAGCGCCCTTCCGGGGAGGGTAGACGGCGTTCGCCGCCCTGGACGGTGGGCGGGCGCAGGCGGCAAGGAGCAGGAGCAGCCCGACGGCCAGCAGCGCCAGAGGCACCCGTCCCCGGTGCGGGCATTCATGAATCCGGCGGGATGCGGGCATCGGCGTCCTCCTGTTTCGGGGGCGGGGGAGCGCCCGGCGGCGTTCTCCCCCGGTACTCAATAACAGTCGATCCCGGTATAATTCTCCGGGGTGATCCGCAGCAGCTCCTCCTTCACCGACGGGGAGACATCGAGGCCGGAGATGAAATCGGCAATGGTCTCCTGATCGATCTCCCGGTTGGTGCGGGTCAGCTGGAGCAGGGCCTCGTAGGGGTTTGGATACTTCTCCCGCCGCAGGATGGTCTGGATCGCCTCTGCGACCACGGCCCAGTTTTTCTGGAGGTCCGCCTGGAGCTTCTCCTGGTGGAGGATCAGTTTATTGATGCCTTTGACCAGGGAGCGGTAGGCGATAAGGGAATGGGCCATGGGCACGCGGATGTTCCGGGTGACGGTCGAATCGGTGAGGTCCCGCTGCAGCCTGGAGATGGGCAGCTTTGCCGCGAGATGCTCGAACAGGGCGTTGGCGATGCCGAGGTTGCCCTCGGAATTCTCGAAGTCAATAGGGTTGACCTTGTGGGGCATGGCCGAGGATCCGACCTCGCCGGCCTTGATCTTCTGCTTGAAGTAGTCCATGGAGATATAGGTCCACATGTCCCGGTCCAGGTCCGTCAGGATGGTGTTGATGCGCTTGATGCCGTCGAAAAAGGCGCCCATGTTGTCATAGTGCTCGATCTGGGTCGTGATCCGGGAGCGGCTCAGGTCGAGCACGTTTTCCACGAAATGCTTGGCAAAGGCGATCCAGTCGATCTGGGGATAGGCGACGGCATGGGCGTTGAAGTTCCCGGTGGCGCCCCCGAACTTGGCCGAGAAGGGGACCATGTCGATGAGGGCGAGCTGCCGGTCGAGGCGCTCGACGAAGACGCAGACCTCCTTGCCCAGCCGGGTCGGCGAAGCGGGCTGGCCGTGGGTCCGGGCCAGCATGGGAACCTCCCGCCAGGCCTCGGCCTTCTCAAAGAGCAGGTTCCGGATCTCCAGCAGGAAGGGCTTGAGGACGTCCTCCCAGGCCTCCTTCATGGAGAGCGGGACGGCCGTGTTGTTGATATCCTGGGAGGTCAGGCCGAAATGGATGAACTCCTTGCACTCCGAGAGGCCCAGGGCATCGAATTTTTCCTTTATGAAATACTCCACCGCCTTGACGTCGTGGTTGGTCGTCTTCTCGATCGCTTTGACCTTCTGCGCATCCTCGGGGGTGAATTCGCGGTAGATCCGGCGCAGGGCCGTAAACCGGCCGGCATCGATCGCCTCGAGCTGGGGCAGGGGAATCTCGCACAGGGCGATGAAATATTCCACCTCCACCCGGACCCTATACTGGATGAGCGCACCCTCGGAAAAATAGGCGCTCAGGTCCTCGGTGGTTTTCCGGTACCTGCCGTCAACCGGCGAAATGGCGTTCAAACGGGATAGTTCCATAACGTTTTCCTTATTATTCGATTGATATCGGTTTCCCCGTCCGCGGCATCCCTTTGGTGCGGCCCGGCTGGCGGCCTGCGGAAAAGATTCCGGCAAGGCAAAGCGGCGGCGGCCTGCAGGGCATGCAAAGGGAAGCGGCGCTGCGGCCCAAGCCGCAATGTGAAACTCTTTTTATAGGAAAACGACCGGGCGGTGTCAAGCAAGGGAATCTTGTATTCGTCGCCCGGTTTTGCTATAAGTCTGCGAGCATCGGTTACATTCCACGCAGGGGCGAAGGGGCAGCCATGAAGATACTGAACGTACGCATCAAAAATATCAACTCCCTCGGGGGAGAGCACGAAATCGAGTTCGAAAAGCCGCCGCTGAACGAGGTGGGGATCTTCGCCATTACGGGGCCGAACGGATCGGGAAAGACCACGATCTTCGACGCCATCTGCCTGGCCCTCTACGGCCAGACGCCCCGCCTCAAGTCCCAGAGCGGAGCAGTCATGAACAAAGCGGCTTCGGACTGCGCCGCCGAGGTCACCTTCTCCATCAGCAATGAGCGCTACCGGTCCCGGTGGTCCGCCCGCCGCGTCAACGGCGACGTCCAGACCCAGATGTCCCTGGCGAGCCTCAACGGCCAGGAGACGGTCCTCAAGGAGACGGTCCACTCGGTCCGGGAAGAGGTCGCACGCCTTACCGGACTCGACTTCAAGCGCTTTTCCCGGACGGTGATGCTGCCCCAGGGCCAATTTGCCGCCTTCCTCCACGCCCTTTCCAACGAAAGGGTCGAAGTGATCGATAAAATTGTCGGCCCGGATGCCTACCAGGCCTACTGCGAGGCACTGCAAACCGCTGCCGACACGGAAAACGAACGCCTGATCGCCCAGAAGGAGGTCCTGTCGCAGACGCCGCGGCCGGAGGGGCTCGCCGAGCTCCGGGAGGCCATGGAGACCGCCGAGAAGGCCTACCGGGAGGCCGCTGCCGAGCGCGACCGCCTCGAAGCGGAGCTGGGCCGGATCCGCCAGTACGAGCGCGACCGCGCAGCGCGGCAGGATCACCAGATCGCCCTCAGCGCAGCCCTTGCCCGCAAGGAGGCGATGCGGGATGACATCCGCCGGCTGGAGCGCGCCCGGGAGGCCGCCGCCTTCGAGGCGGACCTGCAGGAATTCGAGGCGCAGTCGACGGCGGCGGAAGGCCTCGAGGCACGCCTCGCCGAGCTGGACGGGGCGGTCGAGCAGCACCGGAAAACCCTTGCCGAACTGTCGGCGCGCGAAGCGTCGGTGCAGGAGCGCCTCCAGGAGGCCGAAACAGCCCTCGCAGCCAACGCCGAAACATATGACGCGGCCGTGGCCGCGGACGAGGAGATCCAGGCGGCCGCCGAAGCCTTTCGCGAGCTGGTCGACCGCTATGAAGCCATCGAGCGGGAGCAGAAGGAGAACCTCCAGGCCCAGGCCAGGACCAAAGACGACCTGGCCCAGAATGCGTCGGACCGGGCGGCGGCGGAAAAATGGCTGGAGAAGCACAGCGACGTGGAGAAGCTGCGCGAGGCGGCGCCCCGGATCCAGGAGGCCGCGGCCCAGCTGACGGCGGTACGTGGAGAGATCGAAAGCCAGAATGTCCAGCGGCAGGAATCCCTTGAAAAGCTGGAAACGGCCCGCAAATACCTGGCGCGGGCAAAGGCTTCGCACGCCAAGAGCCTGGAAAAGGTCGAAGCCCTGAAGGCCCGGAAAGCCGGCCAGGAGGAGACCGCCGCCACGATCCTCTCCGATGTCTCTCCAGAGGAGTTCGAGGCGGGTGTCCGGCAGAATACGCGCCGCCTGAAAAGCGTCAAGCAGCTGCTCAAGGCGGCCAAGGGGTACCAAAAACAGATCGCCGGAAACGGCGGCTCCGTATCGGAGTCCCTCCGCGAAAAAGATGAAGCACTCAAGGCCCTCGATGAAGACTTCGAGGCCAGGCAGACGGCGATCCTCAACTTCGAAAAAAAGCTCAAATTCGACGAAGAGCGCTCCCTGCTGGTCCCTGGCCAGCCCTGTCCGCTCTGCGGCTCCCTGGACCACCCCTACGCCGCCGATGCCACGGACGCCAAAAACGCGCGGAAGAAGCTCAAACGGATGAAAAAGGAGCTGAAGAAGCTCCTCAAGAACCGCAACGCGATGCTCGCCCGCACCAAGGACCTCCAGAAGCGGATCGAGCGCATCGACGAATACGCGGAACAGTGGCAGACCCTCTGCGAAGCGGGCGGCGAGGAGATTCCGCTGGGGGATGTGGACGCCGCCAGGAACGCCCTTAAATCGCTCCAGAAAGAGGTGCGCAGCGGGAAAAAGGCGCTCCGGATCGTCCAGCGCCACGAAGGAAAATCCAAACGCATGAGCCAGGCGATGGGCAGCGCGACCGAAAAGCTCCAGGACCGCGTGGCGGTGCTTCGGGAGAATGAAGGCGAGGTCACCATTCAGCGGAAGCTTCTGGCGTCCATCGAACAGACCTCGGCCGAGCTTTCGGAAAAGGAGCGCACGCTCTCCGAGTCCCTGGAGGAGACGCTGGCCCCCTTCGGCGAAAAGGTGCCCGCCGCCGGGGCTGAAGATGCCTTCCTGGTCGACATCAACACCAGGATCGAAGCCTTCCAGGCCCGCCGGCAGGAGCAGAAGGCGCTGGCCGATGCGGCAGAGCGCCTTCAGGAGCGGCAAAAAGAGCTCCCCGAAGCGCTCAAGGCCCTGACAGCGGAATCAGAGGCCCTGGAAGGCCGGATCGAGGAGCGCCAGAAGCGCGTGAACGCGCTGCGAAGCGCCCGTGAGGAACGCTTCGGTTCGGCAGACCCCGTCCGGCAGCAGCGGGAGACCGCCGAAGCCATCGCGGCCCTCACCACCGAGCAGGCGGAGATCGCCGCAGCGGCCGATGCAGCCGCTCCCGAACTCGAAGCAGCCGAGCAGGCAGCGGCGGCGGTCCGGGAGGAGTTGGCGCGGGCCGCAACCAGCCGCGACACGGTGGCGCGGCTCCTGAAAAACAAGGTCATCGCCGCATCGGTCTTCCGGGATCTCGAAGAGGTCCGCCAGAGCGTGATCCCCGCAGAAGAGGCAGCGATTATCGAGTCCCACGTCGGCCAGGCCGATGCGGAGATCCAGGAGCACCGCGATGCGCTGGAAAAGCTGAAAATTTCCGCCGCTGCAGAAGGGGAGATGCGCCCCGCCGCCGAGGTGGCCGTTGCCCTGCAGGATGTGGAGAAGCGCCTCGACCACCGGAAGGACGAGCTGGATCGGATGGCGGCGGATCACGAGGCGGCGGAAGCCGCCGAAGCGCATTATATCGAAGAGCGAAACGCCCTCGAGGCGATCCAGAAGCGTGCCGACAACCTCAACGCCCAGACCCTCGCCGTGGCCTCTGGGGACGACGCCCGGGTCAAGCGGGGATTTCATGAAGAGATGTTCCGGAAGCTCCTGGAAAAAGCCGGCGGCTACGTGGGGATGCTGAACCAGCAGCGCTACAGCATCCGCCCCTCCGAGGCGGATCCCTTCGGGATCGACGTCGAGGTCCCCCGAAATGGATCGCCGGTGCTTCGACCCATCACGGGCATGTCGGGCGGGGAGACCTTCCTCATCAGCCTCTCCATGGCCCTGGCCCTCTCCGACCTGACCGACGGCAACCGCAAGATCCAGTCACTGTTCATTGACGAGGGTTTCGGATACCTGGACGACGAGAACCTGACACAGGTGATCAACACCCTGAACAGCCACCTGCGGGCCAACGGCAAGCGTGTCGGCGTCATTTCTCATGTCAGCCGCCTCGACGAGGAGTTCCAGACGAAAATACAGGTCATACCGGAGCGGGAAGGGAAGACCCGCCTCGAAGTGCTGCCGAAGGAGATGCCGGCTGCAGCGGATCCGGGCGGGGAGGCCTGATTGTCAGGATCTGGACTATCAGGATCGGGATCATCAGGACCGGGATCATCAGGATCGAATCGATGGATTCGATCCTGACGCCGGCTACCGGTCCATTACGTCGGCTGCGCCCATCCCCTCCAGATGGAGCTGCCGGGACTGCCAGATATTGTTGTCGTTCATAAACTCGTCCAGGTTCTTCTGGGTAAGCGAGGTATACATCTGCAGATCTTCGAAAGCCTGGTCGACATTGCCCATGAGCGACAGCAGGGTCGATCGGCTGTAGTATGCCGCACCGTAGGCCGGATCGAGGCGGATGGCCTCGTCAAAATCCCGGACCGCCTGGTCGATCTCCCCGAGCTTTTCGTGGGCCAGGCCCCGCAGATGATAGGATTTGGCATGGCCCGGCGACAGCGCCACCGCCTGGTCGAAATCCTTCAACGCGTCGCGAACCCGCTCCATTCGTAGATAGGCCACCCCCCGGCTGGAATAGGCGAGGCGGTGACGGGGATCCTGGTCGATAACCCGGGTAAAGGCTTCGATGGCGTCGCTGATATGATCGCCGACAAATGCCTGCACCCCCTGATCGAATATTTCATTAGTATTATTATCAGACATGCTGCACCTCCGTGCATCAGATATCGATTATTGCAGCGTCCAGCGGCGGCGATCCGGAAATCCGGTGCGCAGCCCTTTCGGGCGCTGAGGCATTTCTTATGATGTGCTGTTTTCGCACACTGGAAACCTATTCACCGGCCATCGGCTTGTCAACGGGTCTCCATTGGGCCCTGATGCACCGGCGGCGCTGTTGAATCACGCCGGTGTTGAAAAAGACGCCCGGATCTGGTAAGGGTCCGCCATGACGATGACACCCCAACAGCAGCGGCTGATACTGGCCTCCCAGTCACCCCGCCGCAAATACCTCCTGGAGAAGGCCGGCCTGGTTTTCGACGTCCTCCCCAGCAGCGTCGACGAAAGCGCCGTCCCGCTTTCGGATCCAGCGATCTATGTCACCACCCTGGCCAAAGCCAAAGCCGAAGAGATTGCCTCCCGCCACCCGGATGCCTGGGTCATCGGCGCGGACACCATCGTCCTCATCAACGGCAAGATCCTCGGCAAGCCGGCCTCCAGGAAAGAGGCGCGGGAGATGCTCCGCCACCTGAGCGGCCAGACCCACCAGGTATACACGGGCTACGCCCTCTGCTGCCGGACCTCGGGCCGGATGATCCGTGACGCCGTACGCACCGATGTGCGGTTCAAGGACCTCTCCGAAGCGGAGATCGCGTGGTACATTCAAACGGGGGAGCCCTTTGACAAGGCCGGGGCCTATGCCATTCAGGGGCTCGGAACGTTTCTGGTCCGAAGCATTAACGGCTCGTACACCAATGTTGTCGGCCTGCCCGTATGCGAGGTCATCGAAGCCCTGATGCAGGAGGGCGTGATCACCCTTCCCGGCGATGCCGAGGCTGCAGCCACGCTCTCGAAGCCCGGCGGCGGAAGGTGATAGGAGGTGATATCCGGATGAAAGACGCCAGCGCCCCGGAAAAGAAGATTCTCGTCCACATGTGCTGCGGCCCGTGCAGCATCTACCCGGTGCGCATTCTCCGGGAGGCCGGCCTCTCGGTCATGGGCTTTTTCTACCGGCACAACATCCACCCCTACACCGAATGCCGCCAGCGCGAGGAAACCCTCGACCAATATGCCGAAACAGCCGATTTCAGGGTCATCCACCAGAAGGACTACCAGTTCAAGGCCTTCCTCCAGAATGTCGTCTTTCGGGAATCGAACCGCTGCAGCTGCTGCTACCACGACCGTCTCAAGAGCACGGCGCTCCTGGCGAAGCGGGGCCGCTTCGACTATTTCACCAGCACCCTCCTCTACAGCCGCCACCAGCGGCATGACATGATCCGTGCCATCGGGGAATCCCTTGGAAAATCGGTGGGCGTTCCGTTCTACTACCAGGACTTCCGGGAGGGCTGGAAGGAGGGGATCGCGGCGTCGAAGGAGCTGGGCATGTACCGCCAGCAGTACTGCGGGTGCATCTACAGCGAAGCGGAGCGCTACTACGGGAAAGGGGATTAGGCCGCCGTCCGAAAGCAGAAGCGCCGGCTGGTAGAGAGGCGCTGGAACAGCACTTGGGGCGGCCCCTCCACGGCAATGAACCGGGCCGGGCTCCCGACCCGGATCTCGCAGCTGCCGGAAAGCCCGAGCAGCCGCCCCCCCACGCCGGCCCCACAGGCCACCGCCCCCTCGACAGAGAAGCCTGCAGATGCGAGGATGGCAAGCTCCTCCCCCACGGCCCGGCCGTGGTGCACCCCCAGGCTGCCGGCGTCGGTGCCCACGGCGATCCGCACGCCCAGGACCCGCGCCCGGTGGATCTGCGCCAGCTGGTGCTCGAAGTTCCGGCGGGCGATCTCCGCCTCAGGGGCGCCGGGGGGCAGCATTTCGGCATAGGCCTTCATGGTCACCGCCGTCGGGACCCAGACCGTGCCGGCATCCGCCATCCGCCGGAGATTCTCCTCCCCCATGAAAAACCCGTGCTCGACAGAGTCGCACCCGGCCTGGACCGCGATGCCCACAGGTGCTTTGCCATTGCAGTGGACCATGACCTTGAGGCCCCGGTCGTGGGCGGCATCCACCGCCGCCCGGAACGTGTCCAGATTAAACTGGGGCGGCGTTTCACGGCCAAAATGGGTGAGGCTGTTCAAGCCGGAGTTGACGATCTTGACGTGGTCGACAGGATCCGTCATCCCACGGACCGCATCGGCCAGGGACTGGCCGGGGAGGGGAGGGCGTCCGATCAGGCGGCCGTAGCGCCCCTGGGCGCGGAAGGCCCGCCCCGCCGCCCGCACCGTCATCCCGTCCGGAATCGCCGCTGCACATTCGGTCCGGTACCGGAGGGCGTGGCCCCCGTAGTCCCCCCCGTCGCGGACCGCCACGATGCCGTGGGCCGCCGACCGGGCGAGATGGGCCGCAATGACCGGACGCATCGCCATAAAGCCGGCATCCAGCTGCCGGCGCCGAACCTCGGGGTCGTCGGTTCCCGACATGAAGAGGTGGAGGTGGGCGTCGACCAGGCCCGGCAGCACCGTGCACCCGGAGAGGTCGAGGCATTCGCCCGGCAGCCCGGAACCCGGCACCTCATGGGCGGGAAGCACCGCCCGGATCATGCCGTCTTCCACCACCATCCACCGGTCGGGCAGCGCCGGGGCGCCACTGCCATCGATCAGCCAGCCTGCGTGGACCAATGCCGGGTGCCTGTCGGCCGCCTGGGTCATTGGACAACGCCTAGGGAATACTCCGGGGGACACTTCCGGAGATACCTCTGGGGACACCCCGGGGTTACCTTGGGGCCACCCCCCGATGCGCCGCCCATCGGCCGCAATGCTACACCACCCCCTGGTCGAGCATGGCATTCACGACCTTGACGAAGCCGGCGATATTGGCACCGGCCATGTAATTGCCGGCTTCACCGTACTCCTCGGCAGCATCGAGGCAGGTTTGGTGGATCGATTTCATGATGATCTTCAGGCGGTCGTCGACCTCCTCCCGGGGCCAGTTGAGCCGCATGCTGTTCTGGGACATTTCGAGGCCGGATACGGCAACACCGCCGGCATTGGAGGCCTTGCCGGGCGCGTAGAGGATCTTCCGGTCGGTAAATATATTGATGGCCTCGGGGGTGGAGGGCATGTTGGCGCCTTCGCTGACCAGGAAGACCCCGTTTTTCAGGAGGTTTTCCGCATCCTTGCCGTTGATCTCGTTTTCGGTGGCGCAGGGCATGGCGCCGTCGGCCTTGTGGTCCCAGAGCGGGTTGTGGCCAAGGGAAGGATCGGCCTCGGTGTAGACCGTTCCGGGGTATTTCTCCGCATACTCCCGGATCCGGCCCCGGCGGATGTTCTTGAGGCGCTTGACAAAGGCCAGCTTGTCCCCATCGATGCCCTCCTCGTCGTAGATGCTCCCCGAAGAGT
>CAJXSB010000080.1 GCA_913060435.1 uncultured Desulfococcus sp. | reverse complement strand
GCCGGCTCATCGCCCGGTGGGTGAAGGAGAAGAAGGTGATCTACGGGATCACCACCGGCTTCGGCGCCCTCTGCAATGTCTCGATCTCCGAGGCCGAGACCCGGAAGCTCCAGGAGAACATCCTCATGAGCCACGCCGCGGGGGTGGGCAATCCACTGCCGGCGGAGGTGGTGCGCGCCGTCATGGCCCTCCGGGTCCATGACCTCTCCCTCGGCTACTCCGGGTGCCGGGTGGAGACCATCCGCCGCCTCATCGACTTCCTCAACGCGGGCCTCACCCCGGTCATCCCGGAAAAGGGTTCGGTCGGCGCTTCCGGGGACCTGGCCCCCACGGCCCACCTGGGCCTGGTGCTCATCGGCAGGGGCGAAGCCTTCCTCCAGGGCCGGCGCATGCCCGGCGCGGAAGCCCTGGCCGAGATCGGCCTCGAGCCGCTCCGACTCGAGGCAGGCGAAGGGCTCGCCCTCATCAACGGCACCCAGGTCATGACCGGCATGGGCGCCCTGGTGGTCCACGACGCCGTCCGACTCTCCAAGCTGGCGGACATCGCCTGCGCCATGACCCTCGAAGTCCTCATGGGCAGCAGCTCCGAGTTCGACCCCCGCATCCACCAGGTCCGCCCGCACCCCGGCCAGATCCTGACGGCGGACAACATGCTCCGCCTCACGGCCGAGAGCGAGATCATCGCCTCCCACCAGGGGTGCGCCCGGGTCCAGGATGCCTACACCCTCCGCTGCTCCCCCCAGATCCACGGCGCCAGCAAGGACGCCCTGGCCCACGCCAGGCGGGTCATCGACATCGAGATCAACGCCACCACCACCAACCCCCTCATCTTCGCCGACATCGAGGAGATCCGGCTGGGCGGCAACTTCCACGGCCAGCCCGTGGCCATGGCCGCAGACTACCTCTCCATGGGGCTGGCCGAGCTGGGGAGCGTCTCCGAACGGCGCATCGAGCGGCTGGTCAACCCCCAGCTCAGCGACCTGCCCGCCTTCCTGGTCGAGCGGGGCGGCCTCAACTCGGGCTACATGATCGGCCAGTACGTGGCGGCGGCGCTGGTCTCCGAGAACAAGGTACTGGCCCACCCGGCCTGCGTCGACTCGATCCCGACCTCGGCCAACAAGGAGGACCACGTCAGCATGGGCTCCATCGCCATGCGGCAGACCCGGGAAATCCTCGACAACGTCGAGCACGTGGTGGCCATCGAGCTGCTCTGTGCCGCCCAGGCCTACGACCTGATCCAAAGGAAGCAGCCCATGAAGGGCGGCCTGGGAACCCAGGCGGCCTACGAGGTGATCCGACGCCACGTCCCCTACATGGCCGAGGACCGGGACCTCTACATCGACATCGAGACCCTGCGCGAAGTGATCCGGCAGGGGGAGGTCGTGGACGCGGTCGAGGCAGCGGTGGGAGAGATGCGCTGGTATGCCCGGCGGGCCAGGCGCTCGCCGGATAAAGACGGATAGCAGACCGCAGGATATCCGTCCAGCGGTGCGGGATTTCCGGCCGCCGACAAAATTCTTGACAGGCCGGAATCGAAAAGGATATCACGTTTCATTTCCGCAGCATGCTCCGGCCGTCATCGGACCGGTTCCGGCCGGGAGCCGCCCCGTCAACCTTCGGATCGAAAGGTCGCACATGCCCCTCCCCCGCGCCATCGATGCAGGCCCCTTCCCCGGCGGCGAACTGACCCAGGCCGATTTTTTCCGCATTCACGACCGCACCCTGGAGGTTCTTTCCACCAGCGGCATGTGGTTCGGCTCGGAGGCCGCCCTCGCCCGCTTCCGGGAGCGGGGCTTCAAAACCGACGGCCGGATCGTCTTCTTCGAGGCGGCCGACATCGAGTCCGCCCTCGACACCACCGCCAACCGTTTCACGCTGCTGGCGCGGAATCCAGCCCACAGCATCGACTTCCACCCAGATGCGACCGTGGTTGGAATGGGGCGATCGGCCGCCTTTGTCATGGACGGGAACCGGCGGCGCCGCAGCGCGACCTGCGACGACTTCATCGAGCTCACCAAGCTGGCCCAGTCACTCCCTGCCGTGCAGATGCTGGGCAACCTGGTGACCCCGGGAGACATCCCGCCGGCCGCAGTGGCGGCGTTCATGGGGGTCAGTCAGCTTCGCTACTCCGACAAGCCGTGTATTTTCCTCGACGAGGGCGACCTGGACCTGCTCTGCATCGCCTTCGGCATCACCCGGGACCGGATCAAGGCGGACGCCGAGCGAAGGCTCGCCTACGGCCAGGCCACCGTCAATCCCCTCTCCCCCCTGGCGGTGAGCAGTGAGCAGGCGGATTTTCTCATGGTGGCCGCCGAGTACGGCATGCCCATCTCCATCTCGCCGACCCCGGCCACCGGCAGCACCGGACCGTGCACCCTGGCCGGCACCCTTCTACTCAACAACTGCGAGGTGCTGGCCCTTCTGGTCCTGACCCAGATCGTGCGGCCGGGCCTCCCGGTCCTCTACGGCACCTTTCCCAGCGGCGTCGACATGCGGACCATGATCGGCACCTATGGATCCCCGGAGGCCCGCCTGATGGAGTCGGCCGCAGCCCGGATCGCCAAGCACTACGGCCTTCTGACCCGGGGGAACGTGGGCGCCACCGACGCCCTGAGCTGCGATTTCCAGTCAGGGGCCGAGTCGATGTTCAACTTCGCCACGGCCATGGCCAGCCGGATCAACCACCTGCCGGGATGCGGCCACCTGGGGAGCTTTGCCGCCGCCTCGCGGGAGAAGATGGTCCTGGACGCCGAGGCCGCCGCCTACGCCCGAAGATGGATGCGCCCCATCGACTTTTCGGACGAGGCCCTGGCCGCAGACCTGATCCAACAGGTGGGGCCCCGGTCGAACTATCTCACGTCGACGCACACCTTCGCCCATTTCCGGTCCGAACTCCACCACCCCGAGCTCTTCTCCAGGGCCACCTACCTGAAGTGGGCCGAAGACGCCCGGGACCTCGCCGCCCGTGCCGAAGCCAAAGCCGACGCCCTTCTCGCCGCCTATGTGCGGCCGGAGATGGATCCGGAGACCGACGCCGCCCTGGCGCGGTTCCTCACACCGGTTTTTCCACCGAAGCCGGCGCGCTCCCACGACTTCGCCCGGCGGATGCGCCGACGACGGCGGCCGTCATGGCGGGGCCGCAGCGGGCCCATCGCCCCCGGGGTCGTGAACCTTTTCGAAGATACAGGGACAGCCCACCATGGGGGCAAGCGGCAGCCCCGCAGCGGGCGTCTTTTCCGTCATGCCGACCACGAGAAGGCCGCCGACGGCCATGGCGCCGACGATCCGGGCAAGGACAGGCGCGATGGTCGACGGCAGATGATAGGTGAGGAGGTTGTTCCGGAGAAAGACCAGGTCAAGATCCCCCGCCGGGGGCGCATCTGACACCAGGTCGTGCCGCAGCCAGCAGATGCCCTCCTTCAGCGCCGGCTGTACGGTGAACCGCTTCGACGTCCCGGTGAAGGCCGACGCCAGTTCATCCTCTGAAAGATTCCGGACGCTGCTGCGGGGATAGACGCCCCGTTCCGCCTTTTCGAGCACCTCGGGGTTGACGTCCCCGGCCCACACCGCCAGGGGCGGAAGGCCGGGGCATTGCCGCCCAAGGCGCATCCAGAGGAGCTTCAGGCTGTAGACCTCCTCCCCGCACGCGCATCCGGCCGACCAGGCCCGGAAAGGCCGCCCAGCCCGACCGCCGGAGGCCTGCCCACAACGCGATGCCAGTACCGCCGCCAGGGCCGACCACATCGCAGGATCCCGGAAAAACCGGCTGATGGAGACCGCAAGCAGCCGTGCCGCCGTCTTTTTTTCCGATGAGTCCGCCGACAGGATGGCCAGGTATTCCGGGACGTTCCGGCACCCCAACTCCCGCATGTGCCGGGACAGCCGCTTCTTCACCCCCTTCCGCACCCGCCGGTAACCGGGCCACGAAAGATGGAAAAATGCGAGGATCAATCGGAAGGAATGGTCGTCCATGGAATTCGGCGCCCTTTCAGCGAAAATCTGGCAAGCGAGATGCACTTTGCAGCAGAAAACGTTCTGATTCTAAGAAACCAGGGAAAAACATTCAAGGGTTTCCAATTGATGATTACTTTTGTCTCAATATTGACGAAAACATCGCAACGGTATAGAGTCCGAAAGAGTCAATAACGGCCTCAATATTAACGGAAAATACGAACAGTGAGCCATATGAATAATATTCACCAATCAGGCAGGCAAACAACCGCACCGGGCTTCAACATCTATAATCAGCCACCGGATTATTATGACGCGACGCTGTCGCCGGAATATATCGAACAGTGCTTCATGCCGATTCGAAGACTGATTGATTCTCTGCGTAAACCGGAAGGGGTTTCCATACTGGACCTTTGCTGCGGCACCGGCGTTATTCCGGACTTGATCCGAGATCTGGGGGGGGTGAGCTATCTCGGCCTGGATCTCAATCCGACCTTTCTGGACAGGGCCCGCGAACGGATGGCCGGAAACGAGCATTTCACCTTTGTGGAAGCGGACCTGCTGAAACATCAATTTGATCGAAGGTTCGATATCGTCATGATGATCAATGGATATCATCATTTCGAAAATCACTTGAAATCCCAGGTGGTGAAAAGGGTTCATGAAATGCTGGCCCCGGAAGGTTCGTTCATTTTGTACGAAATGTGCATTTCAACATATGAGAATCGCGATGAATTCGCCCACATGGTCTTGGATTTTTACGAAAAACGCATCGAGTGGACCCGGAAGAATGAACCGATGACGCCCAAAAAGCTGGCAACCTGGAAAAACGTCCGTGACCTGAGCGTCGCCGGGGAGGATGAATATAAGGTTGATTATGATTACATCCGAAAAGACTTTCACGCCAACGGGTTTGCATTGAAACAGGAAATCCGGGTCTGGCCGCCGGAGAATGAAGACCTCTTCGATGATCCCCGAGTCGGTGATTTCCTATTCCTGTTTGAGTAAGATGCCATGGATGAATCTGCGGAGCGGATGAGAAGATGTATTTCGTTAGACTGTACTATCAGAATGCCAGGCTGAATCAAAGTGGCCGATTCGAGATTCCCTAGCGGTGCCGCGGCATTCCCAAATGGTCGATTTTTTCTCCTGAAAGAAGGACGCTTGAGCTATTCCGGCTGATCACGCTGGCCGCCCTGAACCCGCCGCTGGTACCCGAGCTCGGTTTTCCCCTTGAACGTTTGATCCATTGTTCATCCAGTGCCGTCCAGCTCGAGTTCGAAATATTTCACCATCCTGAAACCGAAGGGAAAAGCAAGTATCCGCATCTCCCGGTGGGATGTGGTGTGAGGCTTTTCCCGGACGGAGCGATCCAGTGCCTGACCCAGCGGGAATGCGATTTTCTGCACGCCGCCGGCATTTATCGCAAAACAATAGCCTCCAGAAATCCGGCCAGGCGTTTTCTGCTGGCCTACGGCGCCCGGTTTTCAGCCCATGACGGCACGGATGATTTCGAATTCACCGACCCGTATTACGCTCTGTCACACTGTCGCACGCTGTTTCTTTCCCATCAGAAGCTGACCGATCCGGTGGCCTTCCTGGAGAGAATGCACTACAGGGGCGTCCAATGCGGACGAATTGCCTCGCGCGCCATCCTGGAGGCGCTTGTCGACCTGCTCGGCAGGCACCTAAAGATCGATTCAAGTGCTTTGCTGGACCCATCGTGCGACCTGGAGCAGACCTGGCGGCGGCAGCCCGCTATCCAAAGGAGAATGATAATCCCCCTTTTGGACATTTGCCGCCACCTCTATGATGCGTTCCCGAAATCCCGAAATCCAACCATGATACCGGGTCTCATCATCCTTCACCGTCCGGAAGGGTGGTCTCCGGAAAAAGCCTTTCCAGCCTGGATCCGCCTTCTCGATTCGCTGTTACCGAATATGCAGTTTTTCATCAGCCTCTCTGAGAAGGCAACACAGGACTTCCCCAAGGCCATAACCCGGCACCGATTGCCGCTCCCAGCCCCCGTTGCCGGGGAACCGGAAAGGAAACGCGCCCTGTCCTTGCCGAAAAAACCGGTATTGTTGATACAGGTGGACGGGCGCCTTCCCAACCTGGCCCTGATGAAATTGAGCCGCTACTACAAGGAAAAGGGGAAGGAGGTCGTCCTGGCCCAAAAAGGCGCCCGTATAAAGAAGGTCGACCGGGTCTTTGCAAGCTGCATCTATAATTTTGAATCTTCCATGGCGCGTTTGCAGGCCCTGAAGAAATATTACGGCGGGGATCTCCGCGCGGGGGGATCAGGGGTCGATTTAGCGCTTCGATTACCCGAAGAGATTGAGGAGATGCCCGCCGATTACACGCTCTATCCCGAACTGGGGGATCGGGCGATCGGTTTTATCACACGCGGATGCCCCCATAAATGCCCATTTTGCCTGGTGCCGATGAAGGAAGGTGCTGTCCACAGGGTCAGCGACCTTCAGTCGCTTCTGGGGAAACGGCGCAAGCGGCTTATTCTCCTGGATGACAATCTGATGGCTCATGCGCAATCAGAAGAAATTTTAGAGGAGATGGCATCCAGGGGGATTCAGGTCAATTTTACCCAAACCCTCGATTTGCGGCACATCCACAAAAGAAAAGCGCTCCTGCTCCGCAGCATCGACTGCATGAACACCCGGTTCAGCCGGCCCAATTATTATTTCAGCCTGAACAATAACAAGCGCTTATCCCTGATCAGGAATAAATATCAGATGTTTGGGTTCAAGAGCCGGGACAATGTGGAATTCGTATGCATGTATGGCTTTGACACCACCCTTGCGCAGGACGTCGAGCGATTCAGCTTCCTGCGGTCCCTTCCCGGTGCCTATGTGTTTACCCAGCAGTATCGGCCCATTGTGCCCGGTGCACCGGTGCACGACACGATTCCATTTTTCGATGATGCGCCGGACACCCTGATCGATGAATTGGTCTCCATCGTATTCACCCAGAACATGAAGAGCATGGAATCATACTACAAATGGCTCAGCAGGAAATATGCCGTGCGCTTCGGCAGGCTCCACACCGGTCTGGTGGATACGATTTTCAGGTATAACAACCGTCACATGCGGGGAGAGTATATTGCTACGTTGGCTGGAACCAGAAAACGGTGAAAAGACGGCTCAACCGGAACAGGGCGAACTCATCCGTCGAATCCGGCAGCGAGTGGAAACAGCTGAACAGCGAAGGCAGCTAACGGCCATCGCCAAAAGCCGAACCGCCGGCATCTGGCGCATCAAACGCGCAAAGATCGTTCTTGGCACGCTTGAAGGGAAAAGCGTTCCGCAAATGGTAACGGATGTTCGCGTGCCGCCCGAATCCATCACGAGGTGCCAGCAGGAATTCTCGGAGAAAGGAATGGCATACTTCAAGACCCCTGACCGGGTGCCGACATCCCGTGAGGCGAGGGTGGAAAAATTGTTGCGCTTTCTCGAAAATCCGCCGCCGAGACGATCCCCCCAATGGAATACGCGAACCGTCCACTATATCGGTCATACCTTTTCCGCCCGACAGATCGACCTGATCAGAAAACTCATTGCCCGGCAGCCGGAAGCCAAACCAAGCGAGATGAGCCGGCAAGTATGTAGATTATGGAAGATCTACCAATCCGACGGCAATTATAAGGTGAATCAAACAAGAGATATCCTGAAGCGCATGGATATGGATAATGTGATCCGCCTTGCTCCGACGAAAAGCCGACGGAAAACCGCGCGGCGGCCGCGGAAGATGGGGAATTCATCGCAGTTTTCCTCGCTGAAGCCCCAAAGTGCATCCGATTTGAAAGCCCACCATGTAAGGCATCTCCAGTTCATCCCCGTCTACTCCAAAAAAGATTCGATCCTCTGGCGGGAGATGATTGAGCGGTTTCACTATATCAAGACCACGCGTTTGTTCGGGGCTCAGATGCGATACCTGGTTTACGGAGATGAGTCCCTGCCGGGCACCCGCCATTCTATCTACAAAGGCGCCGGGCCGGCCAACACCCACTGGGCGGCCCGGTACAATGAAGTGAAACGCGGGAAGCACCTGCTGGCCGCCCTTGGTTTTGCATCCGCAGCCTGGCGGTTGTCGGCGCGGGAAAGGTTCATTGGATGGTCGGATGCGCAGCGGGAAGCCCATCTCAAGCTGGTCGTAAACAATGTGCGCTTTCTCATCCTGCCATGGCACAGAATAAAAAACCTGGCATCAAAAATATTGGGAGGAATCTCCAGGCAGCTGCCCCTCGACTGGGAGGCCAGATATACCTACCGGCCGGTGCTTCTGGAAACCTTTGTGCAACTCGACCGCTTCAAAGGAACCTGTTACAGGGCGGCCAACTGGATCCCCATCGGTACAACAGAAGGCTACAGCCTCGTCGCTGAATACAAAAAGCGCTCCTCCCCAAAAAGCATATTGGTGTACCCCCTCCGCCGTGATTTTCGGGAAAAATTAGGGGCCCGGAGGAGACCTCGAACCATCGCTGAACGCGACTCGAGTTGAGATATGAAGCAATCCTGACTATAGTAAGGTTCCAGTCGACAGTGGGCTCCAACCCAACACCGCTGTGGCATCGCGATTTCGCCCCGGCGCACCCCCCCCGGTTATCATATTTCCACGGAGAGGAGGTACGAGAATGCGATGAGACCATCTTTGAAAAGCAGCCAACCCCTGTTCTCCTCTGCCACGAGCACGTGGGCGATGCTTTTGGGTATTTTGCTTCTCATGCTCGGCAATGGGTTGCAGGCAAGCCTTCTTGGTTTACGCGCCAGCCAGCAGGGATTTGGGAGCAGTGTTACAGGCGTTGTCATGGCCTGCTTTTTCGCCGGCTTTCTGCTCGGTTCAATCTGGACGCCCCACGCGGTTTACCGAGTGGGGTATGTCCGGGCCTTTGCCGCGCTGGCCGCTTCCGCTTCCATATCGATTCTCGTACACGCCGTGTTTCTTACGCCCTTGATCTGGGGAATAATGCGTTTTGTCACCGGCTTGTGCTATTCGGGCATATTCGTGATCGCCGAAAGCTGGCTCAATGAAACGGTCAGCAATGAGAACCGTGGTCAGATGATTGCCTTCTACATGGCAGTCAGTTTTCTTGGCATGGGGGGAGGACAGCTGCTCCTCAAGGCGGCGGATCCAGGGAAGACCGATCTGTTTATCCTCGCTTCCATCCTCATCTCCGTGTCCGTGGTTCCGTCCCTTCTCAGCGCTTCGCCAGTGCCGCTTCCCCATCAGAGTGACGGCGTAGGGGTGGGTAAACTGTTTCGCATCTGCCCCCTGGGTATCTGCGGCATCTTCTGCGCCGGCGTCATTAACGGCACGCTGCTTGGCATGGGCGCCGTCTTCGCTCACAACGCAGGGCTGTCCGTAGCGCAACTGGCGGCTTTCATGCTCGCGCTCATTGCTGGGGCAGCCCTGATGCAATACCCCATCGGTAAACTCTCCGACATATTTGATCGCCGCAAGGTGTTGACCATCACCATCTTTATTGCCAGCATCACGGCTGTCTTCATGAATGTGGCGATGGCCTGGCCTGATCCATGGATGCTTTTGGCGGTTGGCGTTTTCGGGGGCCTCTGCTTGAGCATCCACCCCCTTTCCATCGCCTTCACAAACGACTATATCGCCTCGGATGAGGTGCTTGGAGCGAGTTCGGATATGGTTCTCGTTTTGGGCGCAGGGTCTGTCGCAGGCCCTCTTTTTATCGGTCAACTCATGAAATGGTTCGGACCGCCGGTGTTCTTTTGGTGGCAGGCGCTGGTGTTATTCTGCCTCGGCCTTTTCGCAATATGGCGAATCCTGAACGTTCCTTCCATTCCGCTGGAGGACCAAGGGGAATATATTGCCACCCCTGTGCAGACCTCCTTCGTCGAACTCGATAAGGAGTACGACAAGTCAACCGAAATACTGTTTCCTTGATGAGATTTTCAACCGTCGTTTGCGCATCAGCATGACAAAATAAAGCTGAATAATCAATACTGGGCAACACAAGGAGGATGGAAAAGATGACTATCAAGATGCTCGTAGTTACGAATCGCCGCTTGGAAAACGAATCGGCGACAGATGAATCTATGTTTGGCGAAAGGCCGAATGTCAATGGCCCAGCGGAGGTCAGACTCGCGTGGGCCGAGAAACGGGGAAGCAAGTGGCTTCTCTCGCTGATCCAAGAGCCCGATGAAATGCAGCCTGACAGCCTGCCAAGCAAGTCGGTATTTTATGATTTCAAGAACTTATTGGCAACCAGTAATAAGAATTGTGTTTTCTATGTCCATGGGTACAACAAAGACTTTGAAGAGAGCTTATCTCAGGGTTGGGAGCTGCAGAGACGCTATGGCGTTGGGGTTCTGGTCTTTTCTTGGGCATCCAATCCGGGTGGGATTCCTCCAGTAGAATATCCCAAAGCAAGAGCAATCGCTACGGCCTCATCACCTGCAATTGATATGACATTGGAAAAACTCGGGCGCTATATGTTCGAAGACGCAGATGATGATTGCGGGATTTCGCTCAATTTGCTTACCCATAGTCTCGGCAACTATCTGCTTCAGCGATTTGTCGAGAAGCCGCTATTTACTGGTGAGACTCGGATTTTCGATAACCTGATCCTACATCAAGCCGATGTAGACAGCGAAGGGCACGAAAAATGGGTCAACAAACTCAGATATGCCAGACGGGTTTATGCGACCATTAACGAAAGAGACAAAATCCTAGATATTTCAGATATGACAAATCCAGATCGTCTTGGCAATACAGCATCTGGGCTTGTTTCTGAAAGCGCTATATATCTTGATTTTACAGATGCTGACAAGGTAAAAAAGGCTCATCAACTTTTCGGCAAGACGGCAGACAAGAATCCGGTGATAAAGGAATTTTTTTTCAGAACTCTGAATGGGGAGAGAGGCGAAACAATTTCTGGGATCACATTCAATCAGAGCAAGAATGCATACGATGTAAGCTAAGCATCGGCTATCGGGACAAGGAGTAGCCTCACGGCTTGCCCCCCCACGCCATCAGACATGCACGCCACGTATCCGGTCGCTCAACGGACCAGGCAGAAAAGGCCCTGCAAGGAGCAAGACGAGCTTATCTGCTGATTAACAAAAAGGGACTCCAGTAATATGGATGCTGATAGGCCGGTTTTCGCCGCAGAGCTCTCACCGCCGACCGGGCTGCTTCAGCCGGTGACGCTGACATTGCGGCAGCGTAGAATGCCTGCATCCACTGGGATGTTGCCTTGTCATCGATTTTCCAGGCGGAAAGAAGCAGGGCGTCGGCACCCGCAAAAATGAGGCCCCGCATCATGCCGATCACTTCGCTGGCATGCGTCGCCCTGACATTGCCGGTTTCACAGGCGCTGAGCACCACGAGCCTGGCGGAATGAAGGGACAATCCGTACATTTCGGCCGCCGTTAAACGGCCATCATCGCTTTTTCCAGGCTTTAAATGAAGGTAAGACAACAGCGGCTCGTCCGCCGTGAAGCTTCCATGCACGGCCAGATGCACCAGTCCCTTCGCCGGCACCCAGGCCTTGACCTCGGTCTCCGTCGGCAGCCGATCCGCTGTTACGTGGCCGGGAAAACGCTCTCCAATCGCGCGAACCTCGGCGGGTGCATACCGGAGTGAAGGGTCTGCAGCTGCCAGGAGGCTGGGCTGCCCAAGTGCCGTCGACGGCGCCAGGGAAGCCAGTATCGTCGCACTCGGCGCATAGCTGATCTGATAGGTTTCACCGAGAAAACCATTCGTCAACGTCGTCTGCAAGGCTTGAAATGGCAGATAATGCAGGTCCTCGTGCGGCACAATCACCAGATGATCGGACCTGATCCTGTGCAACACAGGCGAGATGAGGTAGAGAAACAGTTCGTGGGCAAGCGACCCATCGTAGGGGTGCCTTGGATCGATCAGGCTTTTTCGCAGATGTTCGATTTTGTCCTTCAATGCCGAACGCGGCAGAAATACGGAGCGTACATATATCGAATCAGGCCTTATGTGCCAAACGATAACCTGACTTTCCAGGGACAGGTACATGATCATTTCACTGCCGTCGCCGGCGAGTGTTTTTTGAAGCGTGTCCAGGGTCACGGGTTCGGATTTCACCAGGCGAGCCAGCCTTGGTGTTTCTCTGGCCATACGACCGTGGACGTCATTGTATTGGTCCTGCAGCCGCTTGAGGACATTTTCCAAATCGGAAATATGGATGCCGTAATGATTGACAGCGGGTTCTGCGCCTTCTCCTTCGACCACGCCGACCCCCCGGTCGGCGTGGTCGAAGGAGAAGGCTTCAAGATCGGTCACCCTGCTGCAGCTCGGTTCCACCTGCTTTTCGTTTCGCAGCGCATAGAGGCATGCCTGGATTTGCGCGATTCGGCTGCGCAGCTGGAGCCTGTCGGCATAGAGCAGGCGTTCACGAGGTGAAGGCATCGCGATATCCTTGGTTGCAAGCAGGTCCGACATGACCCGCGAACGCGAGCGCTCCATCAGCTCGAATGCTTCCCCCGTCCGTCGTCGATCCAGCAGATGCAATATGGCAGTGTTATAGAATTCGACTTTATCCTCCACGTAGGTGCCGCGCGTGCTTTCGTCGAAAAGAAATCCCCGGTCCGCCTCCAGCAGATCGGTTGCGCGCAGATACCACTCGACCGCCTCGTCGATATTTCCCGCGCTTTCGTTGAGCAGCCCTTTGATATAAGCGCCCCGGGCATCCGTCAAAGGAGGCAGCCCACCCTGTTTTTCAAGCCACGCAAACAAACCTGCCAGGTGTGGATTTTTCCCCGCGGCAAAGTGCTCGCTGACGAACACGTCATCTGCTTTGCGCGGTGAAAATATCCTGCTGTCAACCACGAGTTTGTGCATGCTTTGCTGCTGTTGAATCATTTGCCTGCGAATCTCCAGGCGGTGGATGAATTTCTCCGTCTGCTCGGCGAGTCCTGCCCATTGCAGCTTCCTGGCCAGCGCCAGGGCTGCCTGGTAGTCTCTTCGCGCTCTATCGACTGCATCCAGGCAGGGATTGAAATCACGCTGATAGTCGCATTTCTCTGCAAATTTTTGGTACACATCGGCTCGATCCAGGTAGCCGTAATAAAGAAGCTTGTCGTCCTCAATCGCATCCTGGACATAAAATGCCCGGTTCATCGAATCCGCAGCGGCGATATAGTCCCCCTGGGTCAGCTGAATCTGGGCCATGAGATCCCAGGCATCAAAAATACAGGTGGGATCATCGACCTTTTGCGCCAGGGGCAGTGCACGGTGGACGACCTCGAACGCCGGCCCCGCCGCCTGTTTGCCGTAGAGATGGGCGCGTGCAATACCGAGCAAGGCTTTGCATTCCACCGCAGGGGCGCCCGCATTACGCGCCAGGCGTGCGGCCCGCTCGTATGTGCTGACGGCGGCATCCCAGTTGTCGAGGTAACGGTGGATATCGCCGATCTTTACCATGGAATAGGCCGTATCCTTCTGAGCACCATCAAGATCGAAAATGCGGATGCTTTCCTCCAGTTCGCCTTGGGCCCGGATCAGTTCATGGCGCAGCGAATTGCGGTCAAACGTTCGTCGAAAGTGGTCTACATAGCGATCGATCCGCTCGATGGCCGACTCCTGCAGTGATTGAGCCTCATGGACGGCGGCACCGACCAAAGGGGACCAGGCAAGCAGAACGAATAAGAGGCCCGCCACGAATAAAAAATGCCTGACGGCAGTTCGGCACCATTTTTTTTGTCCGCGCATGGTATACACCTTTGATCCGGATTTACGTTTGCACCTATTCCCCTTGTGACCCAATATCCTCAAATTAAGCACCGAAACATCAGATTACATCTATCCCGACATTGACGAAAACATTGCAGCGGTATAAAGTTCAAGAG
>CAJXSB010000079.1 GCA_913060435.1 uncultured Desulfococcus sp. | reverse complement strand
CCGATTCTCTCCCCCGGATTCTGGGCCGCATTCCATCCGGCCGCCTTCGGCCCGGCCGGCATTTTCGTCGATCCAGAGGGGCCTGATCTCGACCCGGGTGACCGCCATTTCCTTGACCGTCGAGCTTTCTGGCTCCCCGGCGGCGACAGATTCCCAAAAGCTTCCCGGCTGCCGGAATCTCTGATCGTGCCGCAGCGGCGCTGGGGCGGCCACGGCCTCCGAAGCCTGAAGCCCCGGATGCGACGGATTCGCTCCAGGCGATCCGCCGCCCCCCGGCATCCCCGGCGGCTGGTGGGATCGCATCGACGGTACGGCGGCCACGGCCTCCGAGGCCTGATGCCCCGGATGCGACGGATTCGCTCCAGGCGATCCCCCGCTCCCCGGCATCCCCGGCAGCTGGGGGGACTGCATCAACGGCACGGCGGCCCCGGCCTCCGAGGCCTGAAACCCCGGATGCGACGGATTCGCTCCAGGCGATCCCCCGCCCCCCGGCATCCCCGGCGGCTGGTGGGATCGCATCGACGGCACGGCGGCCACGGCCTCCGAGGCCTGATGCCCCGGGTGTGACGGATTCGCTCCAGGCGATCCGCCGCCCCCCGGCATCCCCGGCGGCTGGTGGGATCGCATCGACGGCACGGCGGCCCCGACCGAAGGCTGCAGACCCGGATGAGGTGATTCCGATGAAGGAGCGGTGTCACGCCCCCCCGTGTCCAGCAGGTGTTGGAACCGTCTCGGCAGCGATCCGGCTTTGCCCGTCACCGCCACCGGTGGTGGATCGAACGCCGCAGGCAGCGGGGCCGAAGCGTACCGGACCGCCGCCCTGCCATGCATGTATTCTTTGACGTCCATGACGGTGGCGGCAAACATCGCGATAAACAAGGTGAACATCACCTGCACCATGGTCTTGTTTTCAGCCGCTGTCATGATCTGTTTCCAAAATCTGCCATATCCTTTGGGCGGCCCCCCTGGCATTCTCAGCGTAGAACATGCGCTCCCGTCTGGAAGCAGGGAGCGGGAATCATTGCAAAACGATCAGAGCAAAGAACATGCCATCGGAGAAGCCGCTGGAAATATTCTGATGGAACCCAGCAGCGGACCGTTTGCTGCCGCGTTCCATCCGTTTCGGGGGCGCCATTGGGGCAAGTCCCTGGGGAGGCCTGCCGGGCAGCGCGTCAGAGATCCGAAAGCCAACGTCAAGCCCTTGACGCGCCGCCGGGGATCATCGCGCCCCTGCGGCTCATTTCAGCACGGATGATGGTGCGGGGGGGGAGTGGAACGGCAGGGCGGCAGTCCAGCAGGCCGCTGCCGCTCCCGGGGGTGGACCAAAGGCGCAGCGGATCAGCCCTTGAGGGTCGTCAGCGCCGCAAGGAGTTCGTCACTGGTGGTGATCACCTTGGAGTTGGCCTGAAATGCGCGCTGGGTCGTAATCAGGTCGACAAATTCCGCGTTGAGATCCACGTTCGACTGCTCAAGGGCTCCTGCGACAATCCTGCCCATGGACCCGGCAGCCGGTGCGCCCATCGCCGGCTGTCCAGACGCCGCTGACTGGCCGAAGCAGTTGTTCCCCTTATCCAGCAGCCCCTGGGGGCTGGCAAACTCGGCCAGCACAATCTGGCAGAGAGGGGTGGTGACGCCGTTGCTGTAGACGCCCGAAAGAATGCCCTGCTCATCCGCCAAGATTCGCTGCAGCTCGCCTTCGGGATAACCGTTCTGGGACTGCCCGGCAATCTCCGAAAGGCCGGAGCGGCCGGTGATCGACCCATCGGACACCGGCCCGGCCGGCCCCTCTTGGAGATACCGCCATTCGATACGCAGGGGATCGGCCCCGCTCTTCAGGTCTGCAACCGTGATGGTGGGTACGCCGCCCGCCGGGATGCACGCCTCCGGGTCAAGTCGTCCCTCGGCGTCAAAGGAGAGCAGGCCGCTGGACATCACCGGTGTGTCGGTCACCGACGGGTCCACGGAGACCTCCCAGCGCCATTCCGCAGCAGCGCCTTCCTTCCCGGCGCCATCGACCGGGGAGAACAGGAAATCGAGTGTCGTCGTCGTTCCCAGGGCATCGTAGACGGTTAGCGCATTGCGGAAGGAGGTGTCGGGCCCGGCATCCGGATCGAGGTTCAACTGCATCGAGATTTCGTCCGTAGCCGCGGCGGGGGCATTCCCGGAAGGAACGAGAATGGCTTCCATGCTGCCGAAAAGGCCCGCCGAGGCATCAACGACTTTCCGGCCCAGCACCTTCAGCCCGTCGGGGTTGACGAGATTTCCGGCGTCATTGATCTGAAAATTTCCGGCCCGGGTGTAGCTGGGGGTGCCGTCATCGTCCTGGACCACGAAGAACCCCTCACCGTCGATGGCCAGGTCCATGGCATTGCCCGTCTCTGCCGAAGATCCCTGACGCCATGAATGGCCGGTGTCCCAGACCGCCACGCCGTTCCCCTGGCTGCCGGACGGGAGCGTCTGGCCGAGCAGCTCGGCAAAAGATAGGGTGCCTGCTTTGAATCCGACCGTTTTCACATTGGCGATATTGTCGCCGATAACGCCCATGGCCAGGGCGTTGGCATTGAGCCCGGTAACCCCTTCAAACAACGATTTGATCATGTCGGTTCTCCTGTTTTGCGCCGCAGCGGAACGCCCTAGCGGTCTTCGGTTTCCGAAACCCGCAGCACCTCGGATATGGGTATGGTTTTCTGGTCGGCCATCAGCTGCGCCGATGCGTCCTGGAATGTAACGCCGGTGATCCGGTCCAGGGAGAACGGCGCCGTTGCGACGGGATTGCCGGCAACATCCGCGGCCGCCACCTCGAAACGGTAGGTCCCGTCGGGCACTTTTCTGCCGTTGTCGTCCCTGCCGTCCCATTCGGCCGAATGCTCTCCGGCCGGAGCGCCCCCGGCATCCAGGGTTCGGACATGGGATCCGCCCCCATCGTAGACATGGATAGCAACCGATCCGGCGTCACCCGACAGTTCGTAATGGAGATCGACGGCGTTGCCGTCGTTCATCTGGATGCGGTTGTCCGAGGCCTTTATCGTCTTTCCAATATAGTCCACGAACTGGGCATTTCCCGAAAAGAGCTGGGCCGCTGTCAGTGCCTCGAGATGCCCGTTGACCTCGATCAGCTTCTCCAGGGAGTTGAACTGGGCGAGCTGGGCGGTAAACTCCGCGCTCTCCAGGGGATTGAGCGGATCCTGGGCCTGCATCTGCGCAATCAATAAATTGAGAAAATCATCCTGCCCCACCTCATCGTTTTCACGGGCGGTGGTGGCGCCGGTCTCCTGGCTGGGGATCAGGGGTGTAGTTCCCGAAACAGACATATCTTCCCTCCTTCCCGCTGGGGGATGTAGCATTGGCCGTTCCGCAGCAGGGCGGCCCGGGCGTTTTTTTCCGGTTTGCGTCGGTACAGGGCATCGGGGATCGCTCACGCCGGCGGACGGCGGCAGCGGAGCTGTCAGGCAAAGAAACTGACCCGTCTACTGGCGGCAGACCGGCTGATGCCGGCGGATGGGGAAGCCCCGGCGCCGCCGCGGCGGCTGGACGCCGGCGCCAGGTCTTCCACGGGTGTGCCATCTGCGACAGCGACCTCGAAGGCGGCCATTTCGAAGCCCGCAGCCTCGAGGTCCGCCCGCAGCCCGGCGGCCTGGCGTTCCATGGCCTCCGCGGCGGGCGCCTGGGCCGCTATAATCATGATGCGGACCTGCCGGTTCTCCGTCGACACCCGCATGCGGATGCGACCCAGCGACTCCGGACGAAGCAGCACCTCGATTTCGTCTGCGCCGCCCCGGCTTGTGAGGCGTGCATGCGTGACCGCCTCATCCAGGGCTTCCGCCGGTGTCATGGTCTTGGGTGCGGCGGCATCCCCGATCGAGGCGGCGGAATGCGCAACAGCGCCGTCTGCATCGACCGGGGGCGGGGCGTCCGGACGGACGATCTGCCGGTCGCCGTCGCGGCGGCCGTCCCCCGCCATTTCTCTTCCTTCGGCCTCGGGCCGGGAAGGTGCCGCTACCCCTCGGCCGGCCGGTGGTTGGTCCGCCGCCGCGTCCCCGGCCGCCCCCGGTATGCGCTCCGCATCGACGGCGGCCCTCGGCGGTTCGACCTGGCCGGGGGCGCGATGCGCCTTGGCACCATCACCGTCCGGCGGAGCAGCATCAACCGCAGCCTCGCTGGAACCGCCCCCGGTCCATTCCATCTGCAGGTCCGGGGCAATGTCGTCCTGGCGTTCTACTTCACCCGCCTCCTCCGGTGCGGCACCCTGGGCCGCCGTCGGCAAATTCAGGGCAGGCGCTCCCTGTGCCCGGGACTCCGCCGATTCCATCGAAGCCCCGGCGCCCGATCCTTCGGCGCCGGCCGCCGCCTGCGCCATGACCGCCGGAAAACACGGGACTGCATCTTCGGGCCCTGCCCCTTCCGATGAGCGCTTTCGGACGCCGGCCGCGCCGTCCTTCTCTGCCGCGGCATGTCGTGCAACGCCGGATTCATTCGTCTGGTTGAAAATTCGAGTCAACAAATGGCCGCTCCTTCCGAATCCCAAAAAATGATAACCCCCCCAACGCCGGATGCCGCCGGGCATACGCCCGGAAGAGCCGCCCGACCGCTCCCCCCCGTCACTCCCCGGTACCCTGCTTCGCCTGGGCACGGTTGAAGCGGCTGGCGGCGAGCTCATCCAACTGGCGCATCTCTTTCCGCTGAATGCGTTTCTCCCTTGCCGCCCGGTACTTTTCCCTCAGCCGCTCCAGGCTTTTTCGATGTCGAACCGCCTCGATCAGACGGCCGCGCGCAATCTCGGCCGCCTCCTCGGCGGCGCAAACCGCCTGCTTCCGGACGCCCATCTCATCGTCCATGCGTACCAGATAATCCATATACAGCCTATTTTCCGAAGCATCCGAACCCTGTTCCAGCTTTTCCGCGAACTCCCGGAGGTGATCCTTCCGCCGGGCAGACAGGGCCTCATAGGCCTCCGCTTCGGCGATGCGCTGCTCCTGCTTTTCAGTAAACGTTCTTCGCAGGGCGTCCTCCAATGAACGACGGTAGCGCAGCACCGGCGCCAGCTTGAAGTCATCCATATCCATCATTCACGACGGCCCGGGCTCAACGTTCCGCACCGAAGAGCCCCGCAAGCTCCCGAAGACTTGCCTCAAAATCGACGCTCTCGTTGAGATCCTGCTTCAGATAGGCGTCGATGCGCGCTTTCATGGAGATGGCATAGTCAATCTCGGGGTTGCTGCCCGCTGCATAGGCCCCGATGTTGATCAGGTCCTCGACCCTGCCGTAGGTAGCGAGAATCTCCTTGAAGCGCGCGGCCTGACGACGCTGCTCGGGGGTCACCACGTCGATCATCGCCCGGCTGATGCTGGCCAGGATGTCGATGGCCGGATAATGGCTTCGATCGGCCAGATCCCGCGACAGGACGGCATGGCCGTCGAGGATGCCCCGGGCGGCATCGGCGATGGGGTCGTTCATGTCATCGCCTTCCACAAGCACGGTATAGAGTCCCGTGATGCTCCCCGCACCCGAACTGTTGCCGGCTCGCTCGAGGAGCCGGGGCAGCAGGGTAAAGACCGACGGGGTATACCCCCGGGTCGTCGGCGGCTCTCCGGCCGCCAGGCCCACCTCCCGCTGGGCCATGGCAAACCGTGTCACCGAGTCCATCATCAGCACCACTTTTGCGCCGCAGTCCCGGAAATATTCCGCGATCGCCGTGGCGATGAAGGCACCGCGCATGCGGATGAGCGGGGGTTTGTCGGAGGTGGCGACCACCACCACCGACCGCTGCAGGCCCGCTTCGCCGAGATCCTTTTCGATGAAGTCGTTCAGCTCCTTCCCCCGCTCTCCGATCAACGCGACGACATTGACATCGGCACGGCTCTGACGCGCGATCATACCGAGGAGAGTACTCTTGCCGACGCCCGAACCCGCAAAAATGCCCATGCGCTGCCCGCACCCGATGGTCAAAAGGCCGTTCAGCGCCCGGATGCCGGTGTCGAGAGGCTGCCGGATCCGACGCCGGGACAGGGGGTTGACGGGGTCGGCGGAGATGGGGGACCTCTCCTCCGCCCGGATGCCGCCTTTCCCGTCGATGGGGTTGCCGAGGCCGTCGATCACCCGTCCCAGGAGCCCCCGGCCCACGTCGGTGGCGGCGTCCTGATCCTCGGCCACAACCCGGCTGCCTGGAGCGATGCCGCGGATTTCCTCCAGGGGCATCAACAGCGCCCGCTCCTGGTTGAAGCCGATGACCTCGGCCTGGATTTTCGGCGCCCCCCCGCCCGGCAGGATGCTGCAGACACTCCCGACCGTGACCACCGGTCCCTGGGATTCCACGATCCCGCCGGAGACCCGGGCGACACGGCCCAAGGCCTGAATGGGATTGACGCCCGCCACCACATCGAGATATGACTCCAGATCCATCAATCGCCATCCTTGCCGCCGGTCCGGACCGGTTTTCGACGCTTTCGGTGTGAGGCCTGCGCCAGACGGGATTTGAGGGCGGCTTCAACCGCCTGGATCCGCTTTTCGATCCTGGCGTCGATCCACCCGGAAGGGGTGTCAATGACACAGTCACCGTCGCGGATGGATTTGTCGGGAGCCATCCGCACCTCCTCGAGGGCGTCGTCGGATAATTTCACGGCCCTCCCTTTGATGCGTTCATAGTCCGCCGGACTGATCCGAACCGTCGCGGACTGCGGGTCGGGCACCTGCTTGAGCGCCTCATGGATCACCCCGAAAATCATCTCCTTTCGGGTTTCGATCTCGTGGCAGACCACCTGCCGTGCAATGGCGAAGGCCAGCGTCACCGCGTCCACCTCCGCCTGCTGCTCGAGGTCTGCCTTGACGTCGGAGATATCCGACATGGCCGAATGAAAAGCGGCAAAAAGGCTTTCGAAGTCCTTCTCCACCATTGCCCGGGCTTCGGCCGTCCCCTTGGCAAACCCCGCCGCGTGGGCCTCCGCTTCAATGGTTTTCGCCCGTGCCTCCGCCGCAGCGAGGATGGCTTCGGGGTTCGGCATCGTCTTTTCCCGTTGGCGCATCAGGCTGCAAAACCCGCCGTCGTCCGCCTGGGGATTACCGCCGGGATGTGATGCACCGCAGGGCTCCGCCGGGGCAAGGTCCGGAAAGAAATGCGCCATGCCGTCGATGCCGCGCTCCGGCTTCAGGCTACTCGACGAACTCATCCCCGCCTCCCCGCCGAATGATCAGCTGCCCTTCGGCCTCCATCTCCTGAACAATATTCAGAATGACCTGCTGGGCCTCTTCGACCTCCCTCATCCGCACCGCGCCCAGGGAATCCATTTCTTCACGCAGCATCTCTCCGGCCCGGGATGACATGTTCCGGAAAATCTTGTCGCGGATCTCCTGGGAGGCGGCCTTCATCGCGACGGCCAGGTCCCCGGTGTCGATCTGTCGCAGGACGTTCTGGAGGCCCCGGTCATCGACCAGAACGATGTCATCGATGACGAACATCATCTGCTTGATCTGCACGTGCAGGCCGGGGTCCTCCTTCTCGATGTCCCCCATGATCGATTCGGCCAATGCCTTGTCCGTCAGATTCAGGATCTCCGCCAACCGCTTGACACCCCCCGCCTGGACCGATCCGGACGAATTCTTCCGCCTCAGGATGTCCTCGAATACGGTGTTCATCTCATCCACCATCTCCGCGGCGAATTTCCCCGATGATGCGATCCGGAGCGCGACGTCCGTCTGTACCTCTTCCGGCAGCTCGGATAGGATCTCGCTCGCCTTGTCGGGAAAGAGGTGGACGAGGATGACGGCAATGGTCTGGGGATGTTCATCCTTGATCAGTGCGACCAGTTCGTCGGCATCCTTGGACTGCAGCACCCGCAGCGGCGAAGCCTCTTCGGCCGGTGAATACCCTCCGGCATCCGCGGTCATTGCGGTGCCGTCACTGTCATGCTGCCGGGGTGTCATCCATTCCAGAAAATCCGTGGCGACCTTTTCACGGATTCCCGTTGAGATGTCCTGCGACTGGGTCATCACTTCCTGGATCAGCGATCTTTCGCTCTCACTCAGCATGGACAGGATTTCACCCGCGGTTTGGGGGTCCATTGTCTGGATGAGGCTCGCCGCCTTTATCAGTCCGGGCAATGATTTCGTGTTCATCGACTTCCCATCACTTCTGTTCCTTCATCCACTCGCGGATGAAATGAACGGCCTGGTCCTTGTTGTTGGTGACCGCCCGGGTCAGCTCCTCGCTTACGGGGATCTGCCGGGGCTCCTGAAACGCCTTTTCCATCTCCCCGACGGTCATGGGGAGTTCTTTCCGAAAGCGCCCGTCCAGGGCCGGCGTTTTGGTCATCCACCGGACCAGCGGCCGGGCCACAAAAATCAGAAAAAGCAGGATCAGAAATGCCGGGATGAAGGGTTTTCCGGCATCAACCGCCTTTTGCCAGCCGGCGGCCGCGGGCGCCCCGACCGGCGCCCCCTTTTCAAAGGGGATGTTGACGACATCCACCTGGTCCCCCCGGTCGGGGCTGAAATTGACGGCACGCTGAACAATCTTCGTAAGGGCCGCCATTTCCACATCGCTCCTGGGAACATAGACCGGCGCCGCCCCTTCGCCCCCATCCGCTTCAGGGGCACGGTAGGTCCCGTCGACGATCACCGCCACGGAGATTCGACGAACCTCACCGACGGGATCGACGGTGTGCCGGGTGATCTTGCTGATCTCATAGTTTGCGGTCGTCTCCTCCTTGTTAAAAGCGGTCTTTTCCACGGCGTCGAGTTCCACCGTGCCGGCCTCCGTCATGTTGGAAAGCACCCCGGGCACCCCGGCCGCCACCTCCCCCGGGCCCGAGGAGCTGGTTCGGGAGAACTGCTCGCTTCGCGCCACCTTCTCCGGATCATAGGTTTCCTCCCGGATCTCCTGCTTTCGGTAGTCGAGTTCGCATGACACGCGGACAATAGACCTGCCGGGCCCGAGCACCTCGTCCAGCATGGTCTTCACCCGTATGCCCAGCTTCTGCTCCACCTGCTGCTGGTGGAGCAGGTAGCTGCTCCCATCCTCTCCCATGGCGCCCCCGATGACCGCAGCGGAGAGCATGCTGCCGTTGCCGTCGACGATGGTCACCTCGTTGGGCGAAAGTCCGGGCACACTGGCGGAAACCAGGTGCACGATCCCCTGTATCTCCTTCCGGTGCAGCTGCATACCTGGAACGAGGTCAAGAATCACCGATGCCGACGCCGGCTTCTCCTGCTCGACAAATATCGACTCCGTCGGCATGACAATATGGACCCGACAGCTCTGAATTGCCGGGAACCGGCTGATGGTTCTGGCCAACTCCCCCTGCAGGGCGCGCTGGTAGTTGACGTTCTGCTCGAATTCGGTCATTCCCAGCCGGGGGTTGTCGAAGATTTCAAATCCCACGCCGCCGCCCTGGGGAAGACCCCGGGAGGCCATGGTCATGGTGGTCTCGAAAACCTGGTCCACCGGAACCAGAATGGTATTTCCCGAAGCGACCTCGTAGGGAATCTTGTCCGATTTGAGCTGCTCCACAATCAACCCGGCGTCATGGGAGGAGAGGTTGGAATAGAGCGGGCGCATATCCGGGCTTCCGATCCAGACGAGCAGGTAGATGAATCCGGCCAGTATGAGCGCCGTGAGGAAAAGAAAGCTGATCTTTTTTCTCGCGTCGAGACCGATAAACACCGTTTGCAGGGGCAGAAAAATATTGCGAGTCGGCATGGCTCAGCTTTCCGTTACACGTTCATCCGCATGACTTCTTCATAAGCGGATACGACCTTGTTGCGCACCTGGACCAGAAATTTGAACGAAATGTGCGCCTTCTGTATGGCGATCATGGTATTGTGGATGTCGGCCTCTTTGCCGGTCGCCAGGTTTCGCACGGCGGTCTCCTTTTCCTTCTGGTACCGGTCCACCTCCGCGAGGGTATCCTCCAGCACCCCGTCAAAAGTGCGCTCCGAAGGCGCCGACCGGTCCTGGCACAAGCCATCGCATCCATTGAATACTTCCGTGGGAAATGCAATCTCCTTCATGGGGCATCACCTTCCAATCTCAAGCGCTTTCAAGGACATCTTCTTGGTGGCGTCAATCGCCGTCAGGCTCGCCTCATAGCTGCGGCTCGCAGCGATCATGTTGACCATCTCCTCCACCACATTGATGTTGGGCGTCCGGATATAGCCGGCGGTGTCCGCATCCGGATGCTCGGGGGCATATTTCAGTACCGGCGGACGCGGGTCCTCCACCACCCCCAGGACCTCGACCGGGCCCGACGCATTGGAAAGCGCCGCCTCGAACGGGTTCTGGATCGGCGCGGCCGGGGACCGGGCGCCAAACACGACGTCCCTGCGGCGATAGGGGCCGCCCTCCGCCGTCCGGGTGGTGTTGATGTTGGCAAGGTTTGCGGAGATGATGTTCATCCGGGTCCGCTGGGCCGTCAGCGCGGACGCGCTGATGTTGAGTGTGTCCACAAAATTCATGCTCATTTCCCTTCAATGGCCGTGGTGAACAGTTGGAACTCCTTGGTGGCCATCTGTGTCAGCGCATGGTACATCAGGCTGTTTTCCGCCAGTTTGACCATCTCCGTGTCGATGTCCACCGTGTTGCCGTCCCCTTTGAGCGAATGCGGTCGGGGCGGGTTCCGATAAAGGCTCATGGTTTCCAGGCCGGTATGGTTTCCCGTGAGGTGCGAGGGATGGGAGCGCACCATCTCCATCGGGCCATTCTTGCCGTCAATTCGGTCGAGCGCTGCCTCCATGGCAACGTCGAACGACCGATAGTTGGGAGTGTCCATGTTGGCGATGTTTCCAGCGATGAGATCGTTCCGGAAGCTCCTGAGATCCATGGCCTGCTGAAGCAGCGACAGGCTTCCGGCGGGGGATTCGAGTGTCTTCATGGATTCTGCTTTCCTCCTTTCCACGTGAACGCCGGCGGCGATCCAGATGCTCGTCCGCCGATACGCCAAATACCTATAGCAAATTCTATACCCGGTTGTTCACTTCTCCATAGAACAAGGATTTATCAACCTCTCCAACCGGTTCCATCGGCCGGGAAATCCCCGGCCATTCACATTTTTGACGTTCATCATCGGCGATGTCATTTTTTTGACGAGCGCCACGGGCCGTTTCGAAGCGGCGCGCTGCTGCAGACATCCCATCGGCAAACCCAGCGCCTCGGTTTCCGCGAGATGGCGGCGAAGTATCCGCACCGCCTGCGATGATGGCCCGCTTCTTGCTGATACCCTTCTCTGCAAACGGAAAGGAAGGCAGCGGCCTCTGGAAAGACCGACATGACACCAAGATCGAGCGACAAATGAAGATACTCGTTGCAGAAGACGATCCGGGCCAACGGGAGATGGTTTCGCTTCTCGTCGGGAAGCTGGGCTGCAAGGCCTTGACGGCGAAGGACGGGAAGCAGGCATGGCGGATCTTTCAGGATGAGCACCCCCGTCTGGTGCTTACCGACTGGCGGATGCCCGGGATGAACGGCCTCGATCTATGCCGGCGGATCCGGGAGGCGGAAGCCCCCCGCTACACCTATCTGATCGTCATCAGCGGCCAGAACACCAACCGGGATATCGTTCGAGGCCTCACCGGCGGCATCGACGACTATGTCACGAAGCCCATCCGGGTAGATGAGCTGCGGGCCAGGATCAAGATCGGCATCAGGATTGTCACACTGGAGAACGAGCTGGCAAGCCGCTACGAAACCATCCGTGAAAATTACGTCCAGACCATCCGGATGTTCAACAACCTGATCGAGGTGTACGACCGCGATCTTGGCGGTCATTCCCGACGGGCCGCCGATCTTTCGCTCGAAATCGCGCGGCGGCACCCCGGCATCTCCGACGACGACCTGGAGCTGATTGAGACCGCCGCGCTCCTCAAGGAGATCGGCATGATCGGCCTTCCCGCTCCGGTGCTGGCCAAAAGCCGCGTCGAGCGGAACGGCGATGAAACGGCCCTGTATCGGACGCATCCTGAAATGGGGGAGATCATTCTCAATGGGATCGAATATCTGAAGCCCGTGGCGGCCCTGGTCCGGGCCCACCATGAACAGTACAACGGCCTTGGATTTCCCGACGGATTGAAGGGCGAGGAGATTCCTCTTCCCGCCAGAATCATCTCGGCGGCCACGGTTTACGACAACCTCATTTACCGGGGAGGCTTTGACGACGAAACCGTGGTTCAAAAACTCTTGAAGATGCGGGGCTTCCAGCTCGACCCCAGGGTCGTCGGCCTGCTCCTGGAGGTGCACAAAACCGCGGTTGAGGAGAAGCGGCTGAACCACTACGCGGCAATGGCGCTGACGGAGCTTGAGGTCGGCATGTGCCTGGCCAGGGATTTCCACGGGGCCACCGGCGCCCTCCTCCTGCCCTCGGGCACGCGGCTGAACCGGATCAGCATTGAAAAGCTGAGGAAGCACAGCGATCTTACCGGATTGACGGAAAAGGCATATGTCTATCGATCGCCTTGAATCGTGCGGCTCGCCGCGCCTTCTGTCATATCGTCTACAGCACGAACACACCCCCTGGCTGACGCCAGCAACCTGATGAGGTAGATGTGGATATTGCAACCGTTATCGGTCTTCTTGGAGGGACGGCGCTGGTCATGGTGGCCGTATTCATGGGCGGCAGCGCCATCATATTCGTGAATGTGCCGAGCATGCTGATCGTTCTCGGCGGTACGCTGGCCACCTGCTTCATCAAATTCTCGATGTCGGATGTGATCAACTCGATCAAGGTCGCCATGAAGGCGTTCCTCGTCAAAATCGATCGCCCCGAGGAGATCATCGTCCGGATGGTGGCCATGGCGAAAATCGCCAAAAAAGAAGGCCTGATCGCCCTGGAAAGTCAAGAGGTGGCGGACGAATTCACCCAAAAGGCGCTTCGATACCTGTCGGACGGCTTTGACGAGGGAATGATCGAAAGCATTCTCGACAAGGACATCCGGCTGATGACCCAGCGGCATACCATTGGACAGAAAATATTCAAGGGCATGGGCAGCTCCGCTCCCGCCTTCGGCATGATCGGCACATTGATCGGCCTTGTCCAGATGCTGACGACCATGGCCGCCCCGAGCGCCATCGGTCCGTCCATGGCGGTGGCGCTGTTGACCACCCTCTACGGCGCCCTGGTGGCCAACCTGGTCTGCATTCCCATCGCCGATAAGCTGGCCCTGCGAAGCGAGCAGGAGCAGCACAACAAAAGTATCATCCTCGAGGCGGCCGTCGCCATCAACCAGGGCGTCTCCCCCATTGTTTTAGAAGAATCGCTCAAAATCTATCTGTCGCCAACCGGACGGCGGAAATTCGATCCCGCCAAGGGCGGAGGCGATGAGGCAGGGCTTGAAGAAGCCCTCGGCAGATAACACGGGCAGGGACGGCTGCCGTCATTGACCGTCAAAGAATAGCGATGCGAAAACGATCGACCCAAAAACCGGAAATCGTGGAGGAGGGCGCACCGGAATGGATGGTGACCTTCGGGGATCTCATGAGCCTCCTGCTCTGCTTTTTTGTACTGCTCCTCTCGTTTTCCGAGCTGGATCGCCAGAAATATCGGGTCATGACCGGTTCCATGGCAGAGGCCTTCGGTGTGCAGAAAAAGCGGAAGGTCATGGAAATGCCCATGGGGACCAAAATCATCGCCAAGGATTTCGACCAGGAAACCGTGGCCCTGTCGCTTCGGGAGAAACTCATCCGGGAGATCCAGCACGAGATTAACACCCGCCTTTTCGGCATGAAGGACCTGATCCAATTCCGGGTTGAGGGCGAGGCGGTTACCATTCAACTGATGGGCGAGACGACCTTCGATTCCGGCAGCGCGGCCATCCGTCGGCAGATGATACCCGTCCTGAAAAAAATCGGCGGGCTGCTCCAGGCAACGACAGGAGAGATCATCATCACCGGCCATACCGACAACGTACCGATCCGGGGGGGCGCATACCCGTCCAACCTGGTGT
>CAJXSB010000078.1 GCA_913060435.1 uncultured Desulfococcus sp. | reverse complement strand
CTCGGATACGGTGGGTTCGGGGCGTTTAAATGGTACATATCCCGTCAACTCCGGTGCAGCGACCGCGTAGCTCGGAAAGTCCAGGAATCCCGCAATATCGGTGATCACCTGGCGCTCCACAGGGTCGGAAATTCCGTCTGCTGCGCTGACGTCCACCATGAAGCGGATCAGCAGCTCGATGTCGGACGTTTTCTTGATCTGGGCTACAGCGGCCACACAGCGGCCGTAGCCCGCAAGGAAGTTGCCGGTTTCGAAGATCGAGAGATACTTCGACAGCGTCCGGGTGATCTCCTCCGGCGAGAAAAAGTTGGTAATCCCCTTTTCCGCCAGGCTGATCAGGAGCTTGTGCTCCTCGCTCGCGCGGTCCTGTGCCGTTTTTTCCTTGGCACCCGTGTTCATGATGAGCACGCATCCGGCGATGATGGCCTCGAAGAGGTCCTGGTTCAGCCGGCGGTCAATTTTGTGTTTGGTCTCCGAGGCCTTGCGCTTGGCGGTTTCCGCCGCCGTGGAAAGCCCCTCCTTGAGCCGGGTCATCAGATCTCGCATGGCGTCACCCCTCTCATTTTCCCTTCCAGACGGGCTTGCGTTTTTCGATGAAGGCCGCAACGCCTTCGCTGGCGTCCTCGGTGGTGCAGAGCCGGGCGAAGAGTTCGGCATTATAGGTAAACCGCCGGGAGAAGGGCATCTCCAGCATCTTGTAATAGAAGGCCTTTCCCATGCGGACGGCGGTGGGGCTCTTGGACGCAAGCTTTTTCGCCAGTGCCATTGTCTCCTCCTCCAGCTTGTCGGTCGGGACCACACGGTTCACCAGCCCCAGTGACAAGGCATCGCTGGCGTCGATCATGTCGCCGCAGAGCAGCATTTCCATGGTCTTTTTCTTTCCCAGCCCGTCTGCGATGGGAATGATGGGGCCCGTGCAGAGCAGGCCCACATTGATGGCGGTCGTTCCGATCTGCGTCTCCTCGGAAACGACGGCGAAATCGGCGGCGAAGAGAAGGCCGGCCCCGTTGGCCACCGCGAAACGGTGCACCATGGCCACCACCGGCTTCTGCATGCCCGCAATGGTCATGTGCATCTTCTCCATCTGGGATATCCATTCATGGTATTCCGACGGGCTCTTTTCCGGGAACTCCGTAATATCGATGCCGGTGGAGAAAACCTTCCCGGCACCCTTCACGACGACGACCCGGACGGCCTCTTGCGCATCCAGGGTGGTGAGGGCCTCGTTCAACTCCAGTGCCATCTCGGAGCTGAAGGTGTTGAACTGCTCGGGCCGGTTGAGGGTGATCGTTCCGATGCTGCCGTCCGTGTCCACAAGAATCGTGTTGAAGCTCATGCTCTTCTCCTTTCGGATGCCATCCATACGGATGCAGATTGCTTTGAAGCGTCGATGCCGGCGCCGGAAATGAAGCGGTATGCACCCTCACCCGTCTGGGGCGGCGGTGATGCCGCTTCGCAGCTGTTTCAGGGATCGGACGCGGCGGTCAGGTCGAGCCGGAGCCCTCCTCCGCAGTCGAAAAACCGGACGCCCATGGGTCTCAATGTATCGGCCATCGGCCGCCCGAAGAGAAAATCGGTCATATCCGCTGCAACCAGGCCCCTTTCCACGGTAAGGCGCCGGAGGTGGCGGTCGTATCGCACCGCTTCCTGAAGCGCATCGGCGGATGCGGCATCCCCGTTCTTTGCCGCCGATAGAAGCTGCTGCAGGTCGTCATAGCTGCACCGGGCATGGTGGTCGGCCACCAGCTCCCATAGCCCTGCAACGCCGCCGATCAGGTCTTTTCGTGTAAGGAGGCCGGTCTGATAGATCGACTCGATCCCGGCAGTGTCCCAGCATTTCAGCACGCGGCATTCCAGAGGGCGGTCTTCGTAGATGCGGCAGCCCTGTTGCGCATCACCGTAATAGACGCAGGTCCAGGAGCGGCCGCTGCCCTTGATCTTGATCCGGTCGCTCGGCGCGGAAAGCACACGGCCGGCGATATTGTCCAGCGCCGGCTCCCCCTGACGGATCGTAAAGAGACGGCGCAGTGGAATGCGTCCCCCTGCGATGAGGGGGCGATCCTCCATGTGAAACGATGGCCCGCCGTTTTTGCAGCATGTGCCGCATCGCCGGCAGCCGTCTGAACCGATGTCATCCATGCTGATGCATGCCGTCCTTTCCCGATGCGCCTCGGCGCATCCATCATGGTGCCGCCGGGCCTGGAAAAGTCCCGCGGCATCGAAGGGTCTATATAGCATATGACCCAACGGATTCAATGGATAATTGGTGCGGCGCCTGCATTAAGAGATTTTTCTTTTATGTCCGAAAATTCCCCCGGGCGGACCCAATGGGATTGACATTTCAACCGGTTTGGTCTACGTTCCGGGTGCTTCATGAATAAATTGATGTATTTATGAGCTTATTTCCGGAGAAAGCGAGAACGGAAGATGCAGATCATATCCGCTCCCACCGAGATGCAGGCCTTTGCCGATGATGCGCGGCGCACAGGCCCGACCATCGCCTTCATTCCCACCATGGGGTTTCTTCACGAGGGACACCTCTCCCTGGTACGGGAAGGATGCCGCCACGGGGATGACATCGTGGTGAGTATTTTTGTCAACCCCGCCCAGTTCGGCCCCGGCGAGGACCTGGACACGTATCCGAGGGCTCTGGAGGCCGACTGCGAAAAGGCGGCGGCGGCCGGCGCCACAGTGGTTTTCGCTCCGTCGCGAGAAGACCTCTACGGCGACGCCTACCAGACCTACGTGACGCTGGAAAAACTGCCGCAGCATCTCTGCGGCCTCTCCCGGCCGGTATTCTTCCGGGGTGTCGCGACGGTCGTCACCAAGCTTTTCAACATCGTCAAGCCCCATGTTGCCGTCTTCGGCGAAAAAGACTACCAGCAGCTTCTGGTGGTCCGCCGCATGGTTCAGGACCTCAATTTCAACATCCGCATCATCGGGGGCTCCATTGTACGCGAGGCCGACGGGCTGGCCATGAGCTCCCGGAACAGCTATCTATCGCCCGACGAGCGGCGGCGCGCCCTTTGTCTTTTTCAGTCGCTCCAAAAGGCCGAGGAGATGGTCCGAAGCGGCGTTCGGGAGGCCGAAGCCCTGATCCAGACCGCCCGGGACATTATTTCCCGCCATCCCGATGCGGACATCGACTACATTGAAATCTTCGACCCGGAGACCATCGACAACCTGAAACGCATCGAAGGGCCCGCAAGAATGGCCCTGGCCGTCAAGATTGGAAAAACCCGCCTCATCGATAATATCCTCTTAACACCCTAGCCGCGCCGGCACTGTGCCCGAAGCGCCGCTGAACCAGACGCGGCGACGGGAGCGGCATCCAAAACCATATTTACAAGGAGAGTTACGTATGCCAGATACTTATTATTTTACGTCTGAATCGGTGACCGAAGGACACCCCGACAAGGTTGCCGACGCGATATCCGACAGCATCCTCGACGCGATCATGGCCAAGGACAAGGCGTGCCGCGTGGCCTGCGAGACACTGGTCACCACCGGCATGGCCGTCATTGCCGGCGAGATCACCACCGACTGCTATGTCGATATGCCCCAGGTGGTGCGGGAGACCATCCGGGATATCGGGTACCATTCCTCCCAGATGGGGTTTGACTGGCAGACCTGTGCCGTACTGACCAGTATCGACCACCAGTCTCCGGACATCGCCCAGGGGGTCAACACAGGCGAAGGGCTCTTCAAGGACCAGGGCGCGGGCGACCAGGGGCTCATGTTCGGTTTCGCCTCCGACGAAACCGACGAACTCATGCCCATGCCCATTACCTTCGCCCACAAGCTGACCCGGCGCCTCAGCAAGGTCCGGAAAAACGGCGCCCTTGATTTCCTGCGGCCGGACGGCAAGGCGCAGGTCACCATTGAGTACGACAACGGCACGCCCAAGCGGGTCGACACCATCGTCATCGCCGCGCAGCACAAGCCGGATGTCACCTATGACCAGCTGCGGGAGGCCATCATCGAAGAGGTGATCAAGAAGGTGATCCCCCGCAGCATGATCGACGGGGATACCCGTTACTTCATCAACTCCACCGGGAAGTTCGTCATCGGCGGCCCCATGGGCGACTGCGGCCTCACCGGCAGAAAGATCATTGTCGACACCTACGGCGGCCAGGGCAGCCACGGCGGCGGATGCTTCTCCGGAAAGGACCCGTCCAAGGTGGACCGGAGCGCCTCCTACATGGCGCGCCACGTCGCCAAAAACATTGTGGCGGCGGGGTTTGCCAAAAAGTGTGAAGTTCAGGTGGCCTATGCCATCGGCGTGGCGGAGCCGGTCTCGGTCCTGGTCGATATGATGGGAACCGGCAAGCTCCCCACCGCGGCCGTGCGGGACATCATTCTCGACACCTTCGACCTCCGGCCGGCGGCCATTATCGAATATCTGGATCTGCTGAGGCCCGTCTTCCGGAATACGGCCGCCTACGGCCATTTCGGCCGGAACGAACCCGGGTTCACCTGGGAGGAGACCAACATGGTGGACGCACTGAGAAACAAAGCCGGTCTGTAAGCAGAAAGGAAGCCAAACATCATGACAGTAGCCAATATCAAAACGGCGTCTTCGGGCTGCATGCCCCTCGACCTCTCTCTTTCCTACAGGGTTGCCGATATCAGCCTTGCGGCATTCGGAAAAAAAGAGATGGCGCTTTCGGAGAACGAAATGCCCGGACTCATGGCCGTCCGTGAAAAATACGGCACCGAAAAGCCGCTTGCGGGCCTCAAGGTGACTGGAAGCCTGCACATGACCATCCAGACCGCCATGCTCATCGAAACCCTCAAGGCGCTGGGGGCCGATATCCGGTGGGCGAGCTGCAACATCTTCTCCACCCAGGACCATGCCGCGGCGGCCATCGCAGAAAACGGCTCCGCCGCGGTGTTTGCCTGGAAAGGCGAAAACCTCGAGGAGTACTGGTGGTGCACGGAGCAGGCGCTGACCTGGCCCGACGGGTCGGGGCCGGATCTCATCGTGGACGACGGCGGCGACGCCACCATGTTCATCCATCAGGGCGTGGCCGTGGAGAAGGATCCGTCCCTTCTCGACCGTGAATACGACAGCAAGGACATGCGCTGTCTCATGGACCGGCTCCGGTTGACCTGCGACAGCGACCCCGGCCGTTGGACCCGCATCGCCGAGAGCGTGCGCGGCGTCTCCGAGGAGACCACCACCGGCGTTCATCGCCTCTACCAGCTGGCGGAGAAGAAGAGCCTTCTCTTTCCGGCCTTCAATGTCAACGACTCCGTCACCAAATCGAAATTCGACAACCTCTACGGGTGCCGGGAGTCGCTTGCCGACGGCATCAAGCGGGCCACCGACGTGATGATTGCCGGGAAGGTCGTCGTGGTCTGCGGCTACGGCGACGTGGGCAAGGGATGCGCCCATTCCATGCGCGGCTATGGTGCCCGCGTGCTCATCACCGAGATTGACCCCATTTGCGCGCTTCAGGCCGCCATGGAGGGGTTTGAGGTGGTGACCATGGAGGATGCGGCGCCCATCGGCGATATCTTTGTCACGGCAACGGGGTGCTACCATGTTGTTGACGGCAGCCACATGGAGCAGATGAAAAATGAAGCCATTGTCTGCAACATCGGCCATTTCGACAATGAAATCGATATGAGCTACCTGGAAAGCTCTCCGGACTGCACCCGGGAGAACATTAAGCCCCAGCTGGACAAATGGACCCTCAAGTCCGGACGGACCATCCTGATTTTGGCGGAGGGGCGGCTGGTCAACCTGGGCTGCGCCACCGGACACCCGAGCTTCGTCATGAGCAACAGCTTCACCAACCAGTGCATGGCCCAGATTGAGCTCGCCCGGAAAAGGTATGACGTGGGGGTGTATACCCTCCCCAAGAAGCTGGATGAAGAGGTCGCCCGTCTTCATCTGGGCAAGCTGGGGGTTCGCCTCACGCAGTTGAACGATACCCAGGCGTCATATCTCGGTGTGGCCGTCGACGGCCCCTTCAAACCGGACCATTACCGGTACTGATCCCGACACGGGCGCAGCGGCCCGATTCCGCAGAACTGCAATGGCCTCGGGCGACTTGCCGACCGAGGCCATTGTACGTTCCGGGCAGCGCGATCCCGGCGGGTGGCAAGGATCCCCGACGGTGCAAAAACGCGATCCCCACCATTGCGCCGCATGCCTTGCGCAGGAAAAATCAGCTTTTTTGACTTAGATCAACCAACGGCCCTCCTTGATGTATTATAACATGTGCAGAATCGAAGGAAACGCTCCGCAACGGGGCGAAAACAGGATATGATGCCCGCGATGTGGGGCATAAAGGAGGCTTCATGAAAACCATGAGAAAAATCCTTGAGATCGACGAAGAGAAATGCGACGGGTGCGGACAGTGTGTACCGGGATGCGCCGAGGGCGCGTTGAAGGTGGTTGACGGCAAGGCCCGGATCATCCAGGATCGGCTGTGCGACGGTCTGGGCGCGTGCATCGGGGAGTGCCCCCAGGGAGCCCTCAAGATCATAGAGCGGGAGGCCGATGAGTTTGACGAAGAAGCCGTGCACGCCCATCTGGCAGACCAGCAGGCGGGCGAAGCGCCGGCGCCATTCCAGGGATGTCCCTCCTCCCAGGTGCAGGTTCTGGCGCCCTTCAAGAATTCCGATCTTTCGCCCGCACCGGCCGCAGGGGTCGGCGAAATCCCTTCGGAGCTGACCCACTGGCCGATTCAGATCCGCCTGATTCCGCCGGACGCGCCGTTTTTGAAGCAAGCGGATCTGCTGATCCTGGCCGACTGCAGCGCCGTTGCCTTTCCCATGCTCCACCCGAAACTGCTGAAAGGGAAGGTCGTGATGATGGGATGTCCGAAATTTGACGATGCAGCGGACTACACTGAGCGCTTCAAGGTCATTTTTGAGCGTGCCGAGATCAACAGCGTTACGGTGGTCTTCATGGAGGTTCCCTGCTGTTCGGCCCTGCCCGCCATCGTCCGCAAGGGGATGGAGAAGGCGGGCCGGCGCGTTCCATACCTGGAGCTCGTGATTGGCAGGAAAGGCGAGATCGTCAAATAGTTCCTGACGGACGGCGGTTGACGCTCCTGCAGCGCGGTCTATCGAGTTTCATGCAGGCCTCAGGGATTCTGTTCTTTGTGCTTGGCTGAAATGATCGGGGTATTGACCACAAGAGCGGAAAGGTCGTCCGACCGTCGGATATCGAGCCGGAAAGCTTCCTGATCAATCTCGAAGTAGCGGGAGATCACCTCGACCATGTCTTTGTGGAGGTTTTTGATAATATCATCAGAAACCTCTAATTTATCATAAATCAGGGCAAATTTGAGTCGTTTTTTGGCGACATCCTTGCTGCTGTCGTCCTTTTTTCCCATGATCTTCCGAAACAAGCCGTTTAGCATCGGGCCCCCTTATCTTCCCAGACCGAGTTTGCTGCGAATCTTTTTGAAAAACCCTCCCTGGGTTTCTGGAACCTGTATCGGAAGATCTTCCTGCCCGTTCAGCCGGAGGGCAATCCGGCGGAACGCCTCTCCGGCTTTCGAGCCTTTCTGAAGTACCAGCGGAACCCCCGTATTGGTGGCGACCACCACCTGGTCATCCATCTCCACCAGCCCGATCAATTCGATGGAGAGGACATCCACCATGTCGAGGTGGCTCAGCATATCCCCCCGGGCGACCATCGCCGGCACGATCCGGTTGACCACCAGCTTCGGTGTGATCGATCGGGCGTAAAGAAGGCCGATCACCCGGTCGGCGTCCCGGACGGCCGAAACCTCGGGGGTGCAGATGACCAGTGCCTCATCCGCCGCGGCAACGGAGTTTTCGAAGCCCCGTTCAATCCCGGCAGGGCAGTCCATCAGGACAAAATCGAACTCGCTCTTGAGGTGCTCGCTGAAGGTCACCATGTCATCTGGCGTGAGCACGTCCTTGTTGTCGCTCTGGGATGCAGGGAGCAGAAACAGATTGTCGACCCGCCGGTCCCGTATGGCCGCCTGTTTGAGCTGACACCTTGACTTGACCGCATCAACGACGTTGAAGACGATCCGATTCTCCAGCCCCATGACCACATCCAGGTTGCGGAGCCCGATATCCATATCAACGACGGCAACCCGCTTTCCTTCCATGGCCAGCGCCGCGCCGATGGAGGCGGTGGCCGTCGTTTTTCCCACACCGCCCTTGCCAGAAGTGACAACTATGATTTTCCCGTCCAATGTTCAACCTCGTCTGTAAATTGGGTCATCGCCAAACTGCGGCGTGATCAGCGTACCTGGGGCCAGGGCAATCGTCCGAAGGGATTGACTTCGAGATAATTATCCACCACGATGGTATCCTCTTCAACGTGGGCAAATTCCGCAATTCGTTCGGGAGACGTCGGAAGGCCGGCCGCGACATAACTGCCGATCTGGATCTGTGTCGGCCGGAAGTCCAGCGCGAACACGATGCTCTCTTCATTGTCGGGCTGCCCCGCGATGGCGGTTCCCTTCAGGCTTCCCAGGACCACCACGTCCCCGCCGGCAAGGACTTCGGCGCCGGGGTTGACATCGCCCATGATGACCAGATGCCGCTCTGCGGTGACCCGCTGACCGGAGCGCACCCGTCCCGCCAGGACGAGCATATCCGTGCTCTCTTGGTGCCAGGACTGCTCCATGTCGCGAATACGAATGCGATCCTCCTGCTTGACCGCCCGCTTTGCAGCCCGGACCTTCTTTTCGGCGCGTGCGATCGATTCCACCCCGAATGCCTCCTGGATGAAGCCCTCGAGTTCGGAGATCAGCGCTTCATGGCCTTCGTTCGTCCCGACGTCAATGGTGATGGAGCTGTCGGCGACCTGATCCTTCAGCTCGTTCAGCAGCCGGTCGATCTCCTGGATGAGACTGTCGCTGGATGCTGCGGGATCGACGATAATGCACAGATTTTTCCCGACGCCCTTCAGCCTTACTGGTGTTTTCCCCTGATCCATGATTTCCATTCATGCTTGACATAAACCCTGCCGCAGCCACCCCTCACGCCCGATGTGAGGACATCTACCGGAGCCGATTCGTACAGACTATAGAGAAGATGACATATCCTGTCAATAATTCCATGAAGTTCATGTTTCAGGCCCCTTCCCCGCCGTCTTCCGTGCGGGCGCATTGCGGCATGATCGACTGGAATATCAGGCATTCCCGGCAGATCTCCATCTTTTTTTGCCAACTTTGCTGCACCCTGCCCTGGCAGACCAGCCCATTGATCATCCAGCAAAGCGTCCTGGCCTGCAGCTCCCATGCCGGACACCGCCGTTTCATCGCCTCTGGACAGTTTCGGGCCTTCCAGCAGGGACGATCTGCCGTGTTCCGGGAGGATTTCATGGCGGCCAGAAACAGCATTTGCCGCTCCACATGGACAGGAATATTCCGCCAGCCCTGTTCGAAGCTCTGAACCCCCTTCAAGGATACGCCCAGAAGTGACGCCATTTCCCGCTGGCTTTTGCCCAGACAATGCCGAATCTGAATAAACGCCGATTTATTCATCCGATTACACTCCCCATCCATCCATTCCTGGAGGATTGTGCCTGCAATTTTGTGATAAAAGGCTTTGATTGCTATACCACGATATGGTATAGCACATCCCCAAAAAAAACCATATCAAATTTTTCATAAGGATCGCCGCAGGATCGGCGCTCTCATCCCAACATTCAACCACCAGGAGGAAGTTCAATGAAAGCCTTAAAAATGGCCGCCGTGGTACTCATCGCCTGCGGCGTTCTGTTTTCGACGGATCGAAGCGCGTTCGCCATCGAGCGAAGCGTCAGCTTTGTCGTTCCCACCCTGAGCACCTGAGGTACTGCCAGGAGGGTAGGTTCTACCCTCACGAGCCTTCACGGCGTTCTGGATGTGGATATCGTCCAGCAGTACCAGACCATCGATGTTCTTTTTGAAGACAGCGAAACCAGCATCCTGCGCATCTATCAGTACATGGCAAGGGAAGATGTCGCGATATCCGAAACGATATACGACTTTTCGGACGATCCCCCGGGGGCGGACGCCGGCCCGGACCAGAATGCCAGCAGGGGGGATCTGGTCACCCTTGACGGATCCCGTTCGTCCTATCCCCTGAGCGGCATCAAGGGGTATCAGTGGACCCAGATTTCCGGAGCGCCGGTAGACCTTTCCAGCAGAACGGCGGCCAAATCGACCTTTACGGTGCCGTCCGCATCGGCCGACGGCAGCGCGTTTGCGTTCGAGCTCAAGATTACCACCAATTCCTCCGGCCCCTTTACCGACGCCACCACGGTCCCCGTCCGCTCCGCCTCCGGCGGCCGCTACAGAAGCATATCGGCCGAGGAAGCCAAAGATCTGATCGACACTGAAAACGATCTGATCGTGGTCGATGTGAGCGATGCGGATGAATACTGCGGCACCGGGGGGCATGTGCCCTGCTCCGAGAACTTCCCGTGGGATGGCGGCGTCCTTCAGTCCCGGTATTCTGAACTGCCCCGAGGCAGCGTGATCATCGTTACGGCCGCCAGCAGCACAAAGAGCGCCTTTGCCGCGGATTTCCTGGCGGGGAAGGGCTATGACAGCATCTATGACATGGGCAGCATGTCGGACTGGGACTGGGCGACCGCCACCTGCGATGATCTCTGCAACAAATCGCCGATAGCGGACGCCGGCGACGACTTTTCAGCGGATGAAGGCGCGCGGATCTTTCTGGACGGCACCGGCTCCTCGGACCCGGACGGCGATGCGATCTTTTACCGGTGGAGCATCCGGAAAGGCGCCGCGCTGGTCTCCCTTTCCGACACGACATCCCCGACGCCCGCCGTCGCGCTTCCCGATGTGGGGATTGACGGTGCCTCCCTCACCTTCCGGCTGGAGGTGACGGACAACCGCGGCGGTACTGCCTCCGACGACGTCACCGTCGACATATCGTGGGTTCCGGCGGCGGGATACAACAAGATTTCCCCCCAGGAAGCCCGGGAGATGATCGAACTGCAGGAGGATGTGATCGTCGTGGATGTCCGGGAGGCGGATGAATACTGCGACGGCGGCGGGCACATCGCCTGCGCCCTCAACTATCCCTGGGACTCGGGGGTTCTTCAGGCGCGGTATGCCGAGCTGCCCATGGAGAGCGATATCCTGATCATCTGCAACAACGGCAACCGGAGCGCCTACGCTGCGGAATTTCTGCTTGCCAAGGGGTTTAGCAATATTTTTGATATGGGCGGCATTCATTTCTGGCCGGGGGAGACCGTCTCCTGCGACCAGCCCTGCGATGAATCGCCCGCAGCGCCGCCGGAGGAAAACTATACGCCCCAGGGATTCGTCGTGCGCTTCTATACGCAGGCCCTGGGCCGGGATGCGGATCCGGCCGGGCTGGACGGTTGGACGGCTGCAATTGAAAACGGCAGCGTCACCGGTGCGGATGTTGCACGGGGATTCCTCATCAGCCGCGAATTCAAGAACCGCGGCACCACACACGAGGCGTTTCTGAATATCCTGTTCCGCACCCTGATGAACATGGAGGCGCCCGCGGAATCCTTCGAGATCTGGCTGGCAGAGCTGACGTCGGGAACGCCAAGGGGTGACGTCCTGGAGGCGTTCATCTCCTCGGAGGAGTTTTCGAACCTCGCCGGTGTCTATGGGGTTGCGCCCTATCCAATGGACCCGGTCGAGGCATTCACAACCCATTTCTACCAGACTGCCCTCAACAGAGGGCCGGATGCAGACGGGCTGAACGGCTGGGTCGCCGCCCTCAAGAGCGGCGCCGTGAGCGGCGCCGACCTTGCGGTGAGCTTCCTTTTCAGCCCGGAGTTCCTGCGTCGGGACCTGTCGGATGAGGTTTTTCTGACCATCCTCTACGAGACCCTGCTGGGCCGGAAGCCCGATTCCGGTGGGCTTCAGGGATGGCTCTTCGAGCTGGGCCGGGGGATGAGCCGCGCAGCGGTTCTCGACAGCTTCGCCGAATCGGCGGAATATGCAGAGCGGTGCCGTCAGTTCGGCGTCGTGGCTGTCAACCCGCCCGGCGCCGTCTGACCCCTCCGTTCATTGGGCGGCTCCTGAAAGCGAATCCTGCAAAGGGCCGATCCGCCCATCACGGGCCGTGCTCGGCCGGCGATCCATTTGCCGGGGCGGGCACGGCCTTTTTCGATTCGTACCGGAGCGCCGCTATCCTGCTGGATGGGGGGCGGGCCTCAGGTATGCACCCCAGTAGCCGAGGCCGACAAAGACCACACCGCCGATAGTATTCCCGATGGTGACCGGCAGCAGGTTGTCGACCAGGAAGGCGCTCCAGTTCAAAGCGGTCATGTCAAGCCCCGCCGGCGCGACCCCCGCCCAGTGGTTCAGGAAAATTCCGGCAGGGATGAAGTACATATTGGCCACGCAATGCTCGAATCCGATGGCCACGAACCCCATGATCGGGAAAAAGATGGCGAAGATCTTGCCGATCACCTGGCGGGATGCCAGCGCCATCCAGACTGCCAGACACACCATCCAGTTGCATCCGACCGCCCGGATGAAAGCCTCCATAAAGCTGGGGAATTTGTCCCACATATGCTCGAAGCGGTTGAAGGCCTTCTGTTCCTGTTTGAATTTCCGCTGCATGGCCTTGTGAACCACGTCGGTGATCTCGTCCGGCGTAAAAGGTTTGGCCAAAAAGTCCATGGCGCCTCGCTTCATGGCCTCGGTCGCCCGGTCCACCGAAGGGTAGCCGCTGAACATCACTACGGCCGAATCGGGTGCGCGTTCTTCGAGCTCGGCGATGACGTCGAGGCCGTCAAAACCGGGCATCTTCCAGTCGCAGAGGATCACTCCGTAGCGGTTCTCCGAGCTGAGCCGGAGCCCTTCGGCCGGGTGGTTCGTCGTTTCCACGTCGAAACCGTTGCCGCCGAAGATGGCCTCACAGGATCGAAGCACCGCCGTATCATCGTCGATCACCAACATGCGCTCTCTCATTTCTCCTCCCTTCGTCTGATGAATGGTCTATTCATTTACACCGCGCCGCCCCGGGGGCGGAAGGGCGTGTCGACATCAATCGGGCCGGTGTGCTGCGCCGTTCGGCAGCCGTTGCCGGACCGTCCGCATGGTCCTCCGAACCGACGCGACCAGCTCTTCCGGGGTAAAGGGCTTGGCAATCACGGCATCCGCACCCTGCGCTTCGCCCCGGCGGATGGTCTCCGGGATGAGGTAGCCGGTCATCATCAGTATCGCAGATGCGGGAAACCGCTCCCTTGCCATGCGTATCAATTCAAATCCGTCCCTGCCCGGCATTTTGATATCCGTCAGAATGAGGTCGAATCCGACCCCGCTCTCCAGGAGGGATTGGGCCTTCTCGGCATCTTCCGCCGCCTGGACTGCCATGCCTTCCGCTTGGAGAACCCTTCTGCAGCTCTCCAGTACGATCCAATCATCATCTACAATGAGCACTCTCATCTTCTCGCGCCCCTCTGCCTTCACACGGTTCGGCCGCACCCTCTCCCGCCCCGCTGCCGGGAAGCCATATGGTGAATCGGCTGCCTTTTCCCAGTTCGCTCTCCACCCGGATCTCACCGCCGTGCCGGCCGATGATGCCGGCGGACACCGCAAGCCCGAGACCGGTGCCCTTCCCCACCTCCTTGGTGGTAAAAAAGGGATCGAAAAGCCGGCCGATGTGCTCGGAAGCGATGCCGGCGCCCGTATCGCAAACCGATATCTCGATACCGCCGCCGGGTTTGCCGCACTCCCGGCGGGCGGCGACCTCGACCTTGCCGCCGGGCTTGGTGGCGTCGAGGGCGTTCAGGATCATGTTGACCAGCACCGCATGCATCTGGCTGCGGTCTAAGGACATCATCGGCAGGCCGTCTCGAGCATCGCAGCGAAGGGCAATGCCGCGTATCATGGCCTCGTTTTCCATGAGGCGTCTGCACTCCTCCAGCAGGCGGCCGATATTGACGGGCTCCATATCCAGCTGGCTCTGCCGCGAAAAGTCGAGAAGCCCCTTCACGATCTTCCGGACGCGTTCGGTCTGGAGGGCGATGGTTTCAAGATCCTGGCGGACATCCGGCGGAAGGTCCCTGCGTCGTAGAATGAGATGGGTGAAGGTGAGCACCGCCGTGAGGGGGTTGTTGATTTCATGGGCCACACCAGCGGCGAGTTTTCCGATGCTGGCCTGCTTTTCCGACTGAATCAGCCGTTTTTCACTCTCTTCCTGATGTTGCCTGTCGCGCTTCACCAGGGCGTCCGACATCTTCACAAACGCCTGTTGAAGCTGGCCGATGTCGCTTCTGGAGATCGGGCCGATGTTCGGCCGGAGATTGCCTGCGGAGATCGCCGCGCTGGCATGG
>CAJXSB010000077.1 GCA_913060435.1 uncultured Desulfococcus sp. | reverse complement strand
GCAAATCTTAGCGGGACTTAAGCGAAGCGGCGTAGGGCGGAAACCGGACCTGGAGAACACCGGCTTATGAAACTCGAAAGTTGAGTGATAGATTTGGGGAGCAATCCACCACATGGATGATATGGTTTTTTTTCACGAGGGAACCGTTCGGATCTGCGGCAGCCTCGATATCGACGAAGCCTTGAGGGGCTGCTTCGGGTTTCTCAAAGGGCAGATACCGCTGGAGCTGATTGAACTTTCGATCTTCGATCCGGAGATCGGGGCCATCCGGGTCCAGTCCCGGCACAGTGATTTTGAGGTCGACCACGACATCGAAGAGCCGGTTCGGTTGTCCAGGGCGTCGATCGAATATATTCAGTCGAGTACGGGCAAGATCGTGATGATCGATTCCGCAGCACTCTCCCCCCCGATGCGGGAGGTGGCGGCGGCCATAGGCCTGAACGATTTCACGGGCGTCGGCATGCCCCTCGGCATCCGGGGGGAGAGGCTGGGGTTTGTCGGCGCCGTCGCGAGGGGCCGGCGGGAATTTACCGAAAGACACGCCCGCCTGTTGTCGCTGCTCCACGACCCGTTTGCCATTGCCCTCTCCAACCACCTTCGATACCGGGAGGTGGTCCGCCTTCAGGAGCTGCTCGCCGATGACAACCGCTATCTCCACCGGGAGCTGCACCGAATCTCGGGAAACGAGATCGTGGGGGAGGACTACGGCCTGAAAAAGGTCATGGAGATGGTGCGCCAGGTGGCCCCCATGGACAGCAGCGTCCTCCTGCTGGGTGAGACGGGAGTGGGCAAGGAGGTGATCGCCAATGCCATCCACTATCTCTCCCACCGCCGGCGCGGCCCGCTGATCAAGGTCAACTGCGGCGCCATCCCCGAGGGGCTCATCGACAGCGAGCTCTTCGGGCACGAAAAGGGAGCGTTCACCGGTGCCAGCGGGATGCGGCGGGGTCGCTTCGAGCGGGCCGACACCGGAACGATTTTTCTGGACGAGGTGGGAGAGCTGCCGCCGCCGGCCCAGATTCGTCTGCTGCGGGTGCTTCAGGAGCGGCGGATCGAGCGGATGGGGGGCACCCGGCCCATTCCGGTGGATGTGCGCGTCATCGCCGCCACCCACCGAAACCTGGCGTCCATGGTTGAGAGCGGGGAATTCCGCGAGGATTTATGGTACCGGCTCAACGTCTTCCCCATCACCATCCCGCCGCTGCGGCACCGGAAGGCGGACATTCCCGCCTTTGTCCACCATTTCATCGACCGCAAGGTCCGGGAGCTGAATCTCCGGCATCGTCCGGTGCTTTCGCCGGGCACCATCCAGCGGCTTCAGGGCTATGAATGGCCGGGCAATGTCCGTGAGCTGGAAAACGCTGTAGAGCGGGAGCTGATCCGAAGCCAGGCGTCAGGACCTGGAGAACGCCTGCGTTTTGAGGACGTCGGCGCACCACCCGCCGCAGCCTGCCCTCCGCCGGAAAAGGCTTCTGTTTCCGGTGAAGCGGCCGGATTCGATCTGGACGAAGCAATGCGCCGGCACATCCTCCAGGTGCTCGAGATCACCCATGGCAAGGTCCAGGGGGCGGGCGGGGCCGCAGCCCTCCTGGGGCTCAACCCCAGCACCCTGAGACACCGCATGCGAAAGCTCGGGATCCCGTTCGGGAGAAACGCCGCTTCCTGAATGCGGAATGGGCTGGCGGGGGCAGAGGGAAGGTGGGGCAGAATATTCCTCAGATGCTCAGCGCCCGCTGGCGCGCCAACTGAACCTGGCGTTGATTCAGCATACCGGCATTGACAATGCGGGGATGGCGTCGGCCGTACATCAGGTTGCTCGGAACATTGCCGGCATAGGCATGGTTCGGGTCGTCGATCAGGACATGTCCGAGCTCGTGGGCGAGCAGATTTCCGGGAAATCCCGGCAGGCCCGAACGAGCTTTCTGCCCGGATACCACCGCGATGCGCCCGCCGCCCCATCCGCCTTCATGGGAGGGCAGATCATGGACGAAACCGACGGCGATGCCCCGGGTCTGGGGCGTCAGATGGTTGATGAAATGCGCCCACATCCCGTTTTCATCGGGAGGCACCATCTCAGAACGTTCGGAGATGACGACCGGTGAAAATTCGATTTCGGCCTCCCGGGTCCAGATGCGGTTGGCTTCCGCAAAGGCCTGGTTGATTTCGGGGCGGGTCCAGAACGACGGGACCGCCAGGCCGCTGGCCAGCGCCGGGAGCTGCTGACCGGTGCGCTGCGTCCGGGGTCCGCCCGTACCTGTGCCGGCGGACTGCGGCAGCAGCCCAAGAATGTAGGCTTTGATGGGGATGCGAATTCGGTTCATGTCGTTTCTCCATGGGATGTTTTTATGGTTGCACCACCTCCCTATTGGGAGGAAAGGAACAGCTCGACGCTTCCGAATTGCTGTTTGGCTGTGGAGACCACCCGCGCCGGCTTGAGCCGGATGCGTTTCGGCGCGATGTTTCCCTGCTGAGAAAGATATGCCTTTACCTGGTCGGCACGCTGCTGGGCGAGCGCCTTCAACGCCTGCTGTTCGCCTTCCGGCTGCGGCGCCGGTTGTTTTTTCAGGTCTGAAGGCGGCTGGGGTTCGGCGAGATCCACCTGCGGGCTGGCGGTTCCCTGAACACCGAGCTGGATCGCCTTCCGGCGTTTCAGGAATCCGGCCAGGGCGTTCAGCTTTTTGGACGCGCGCTGCGACAGCACGGATTCCCCGGGTTCGAACGCGATGAAGCGAAGCTCTTCGCCCTTGAAACCGTCGATCTCCGCGATAGTGGAAAAGGGTGAAGTGCCGGCGTCGTCGATCTTTTTGGTGAGGGCGCTGGTCACGGCCCGGCCGATGTTGAACTTGGGATCCTGAATATTTCCGTCGACCGGCACCTCCATCTGGATGCGGTTATTCTCATCCTTCAGAATGGCCACCCCGAGGGCCACCGGCAGCTTGAGGGCATCCGGGCTCTTCACCTTTTCACCCAGCTCGAGCTGATCGACATAGATTTTGTTGTCGCCGTCGATCTGGTCGGTGTCGACGCGATAGCTGAGTTTCAGGTGCAGTTTGCCATTGGCGATCTTGTATCCAATGTATTTGCCGGAATACGGGGAGACCGGCGGGAGATCGAAATCTTTCAGGGAGAAGTCGACCTCGGTATATTGAAACGCGTTCATGGGATTCATCTGACCGGCGCTTTCAATGGCGGCGGACTGGTCGATGGCGCCCGCAACGGTGAAATCCGCACGGGCGGAAGGCTCCGATGAAATACCGCGGACCGTTCCCTGGTGGATGTCCAGGCGGGTGGTGTAGGTCGGGGTGATGGACGCATCGACAAAATCCGCCCTAAAATCGATAAGATCTACCAGGTCAACGGCCATGGGCATGGGGCCTTTGATCTGCAGGATCAGAAAATCGACCAGGCGCCGCAGCAGATTCGGCTCCGCGCTTTCCTGCTGCTGGAGGGGCGTAAAGGCCTGTATCACGTTGACCGCCCCGTTTCGGTCAATGGTGACACGGGCGCTCGGTCTGCGGATGGATATCTTCTCCGCATACAGTCGGTTGGGCTGAAGCTGAAGATCGATACCGCCGGCGTTCAGCTCCAGGAGTTCGATAAAGTCCTCTGCCTGCTGGGTGCCCTGGATCTTGAGGTTGTCGAGCCGCATTCCCCCCTGGTATCGAATATGAACCTGGCCGCTCTCTTCCCGGAGCTGGATGCGTCCTTCGGAGCCGGTGGCGCCGGCCTCGATCCGGGCGTTTACCGCCGTATCGACATAGGGCTGGAAGTCCTTGAGGGCGATCTTTTCGGAGACCACCTTCAGGTCCGCCGAAAGCGGGTCGATGCCGGCAGTGCCGTTCACCCGGACCGTCCCGGACTGATTGAGCCGCATTTCGGCCGCAATGCCGGCCTGGGCACCTTTCTGCAGCGTTAGATTCTCAATGGTTGCCCGGATATCATCCAGGGTGAATCGTGCGGGGGTGGGAAGCGTCCGATCTTCGACGGCAGCGCCCCAGTCCGTCACCTCGACGGTGTTGACGGACGCCTGCCAGGCGGGTGCTTCCGGCGCTTCGGGCGTTTCTGCAAAGGTCTTTTTCATCTCCAGCAGTTTCTGGAGATCCGGCAACAGAACGCTCTGCAGCTTCATGGTGCCGTCGGGTGCCAGCCATGTCAGGATCCGGGCGCCGGCGGTTTCGACCCGCGCCACGGTGACTTCCCGGGCGGTCAGGTCCGCATCGACCCCCTGGACGGCAAGCTTCGGCAGGGAAATCAATACCGTTTCCCGGCCTTTTTCGGTCAGGGTGAAATCCTTGATGTCAAAGGTGTCGTTCTGCAGCCGCGCGTTGATGTCGCCTTCGACGACCTCCAGGGTGTAGCTGCCGCTTCCGCCGATGGTTCCCCCGGTGATCTGGAAGGAAGCGACGTCTTCGATATGCTGCCAGAGCTTGTCGAGGCGGGCGCCGGTCATGGCATAGCTGCCCTGGACCCGGACGGGGTTGACGGAGACCCGGCCGTTCAGCGTATATTGGCCGCCGCTGGATCCGATGCCGGAAAACGCGTACGCCCCTTCGTGCGCTTTCAGGGTGCTCAGGTTCTCCGTGGAAAAGGTGATGGGGAAAAACAGTTGGCGCACCGGTTTCGTGCCGGTCCGGTTTTCGATGGTAAAGCGGCCGTCCTGAACCTGAAACACTGCGATGATGGCGGGGGGAAGCGCTGTGTCTGGATCGGACGGCTCCGACGGCGCACTGAATTTTGCCAGAATGTCATCGATGTTCAGCCGTTTTTCCGGAAGGATCTTGAGCACCCCGAACGGCGCCAGCACCCGGATCTCCTTGAAGGTCGCGGCCCATTTCAGGATGGATGACAGCTCGGCGTCGATGAAGAGCTCTTCGAAGCCCGCGAAAGGCTCCCCGTCGACTTCGTGGATCGTCAGCTGCGTGGTAGTGGCGGTAAAAAGGAGGGGGTTGAGCTTCAATGCCGCGATGGTCACCTTTCGGCCGATCCGGCGGGAGAGCTCCTCTTCTATTCTGGGTTTGATCAGGGGGGGAGCGATCCAGAAGCCGGCGGCGAGGTAGAGGAGAAATATTACGATGGCGGCGATGCCCCATCGCATCCATCTGTTCAATGCCGGCGCCTTCTGTTTCCGGTCTTCTGTCATCGTGGTCTCCTCTTCATTGCTGGCGGAATCGTGTGGGTGCAGGCGTCAAAGCCGCTTTCAGATGGGCGCTTCCTGTCGGAAGAGGTTTGCCTGACCCTCAGTTGGAAGTGCAATTTCTCAGTATCATTTCGTTGAAAGAAACAACCCTCTGCTGGGTTTCGGTGGGATGGATCATAAGTCTATTGTGTGCGGTACTTATTAAGATAATAAAACAGATCACAAAAACAGCAAGCGCTGACGGGGCTTCAACAATCCGAAGACGAACGCCGTCAGGAAAGTCCAGGCAGGAGGGGGCCGCGGATCTAAAATGTTTGTTTTTTGTAAGATCTCAAAAAATGATGGGCATTGTTGACGGTTGTCCGGTACATTACCGAAACGCGCAAGAGAGAGGAGAACCGCATCCGGTCTGAGAACTTCCGCCGATGGAGGAATGGATGAAAACGCTTGGAAGAACCGTTTTTTTTGTCTATGGACTGCTGTTCATTACATCGCTGAACAGCGCCCCCCTGGACGCAGGAATGGCCGCCGCTTTCACCTCCGCCCGTGCTGTCGGGCGGCTGCAGGACGAGCGGCTCGTTGAATGCTCGGGCATGGATGCCTCCCTGTCCGCGCCCGGGATGCTGTGGGCGGTCAACGACGGCGGGCACGGCCCTTTTCTCTACGCCCTTGCCAGTGACGGCCGAAACCTCGGCCGAGTGCAGGTCCGGGGCGCCCGGAACCGCGACTGGGAGGCCCTGGACACCTTTCTCTGGCAGGGACGTCCCATGATCCTCATCGCCGATTTCGGGGATAATAAAGAACAGCATTCGACCCATACCCTCTACATCGTGCCGGAACCGGTGCTGAAGGGCGACGTTTTCGAGGCGTCCGCTGCGGTGGAGGTCGCATGGCGCATCCTTTTTAGATATCCGGACGGCGGCCACGACGCCGAAGGCGTGGCAGTGGATACCGCCGGGGGAGAGGTCCTCGTGCTGACCAAGCGCGACGCACCCCCGCTGCTTTTTTCGCTGCCCCTCGATCCGCCTCCCGGCGAAACGCCCGTGACGGCCCGGAAGGTCGCCGAGATCGATGAAATACCCCCGCCGTCGGCGGCGGACCTGACAAAGAAATTCGGTGCCTTCTCGTCCCAGCCCACCGCTCTGGACCTGAGCGCCGACCGCCGCCGGGCCCTGGTGCTGACCTATAAGCACGCCTACCTGTTCCGGCGCGAAAGCGGCGCGTCGTGGGGCGACGCCTTCAGGGATGTGCCGCAGCAGATTCCCCTGCCGACGGAGAACAAGGCGCTGCGCCAGCGCGAGGCGATCTGTTTCGCACCGGATGACCGGGCGATCTTCGTGACATCCGAGGGAAAGGGCGCCGGCATCTTCCGGCTGGACGCCCGATAAAGCCGTCAGCCGGATCGGATGTTCGTTCGTGATGCGCCAGAAGCATCGGCCCGATGGGCACCCGGGCCGGGGTTTCCCGGCATGGTGTCCCTTGAATGTAATGAGATTGCCTCCGCTGCTGCCGCGTGCTATGTCTGTCCGTCAAAGCGGCGTTGACGAGGATCGGGGCGGTGGAATGGCGTCCGGACCGCTGCCAAATGCATGGAGCGTAACATGGCATCTGAAATCGATCTGAGACACGAACTGGAGGAGCGGCTGCGATTCGAGACGCTGCTTGCCGAGATCTCCGCACGATTTGTCCATCTGCCGGCGGAACAGATCGACAGTGAGATTGAAGACGCCCAGCGGCGCATCTGTGAATGTCTCTGCCTCGATCTGTCCGCACTGTGGCAGTGGTCGGTCGAATCGCCGCGGTTCCTGACGCTGACGCATCTTCACAGCCCGCCGGAGGGTCCGTCGCGCCCGGAGCGGCTGGATGCAGAGGAGGCGTTTCCCTGGTCCTTCCAAAAGCTGATGCAGGGGGAGGTCCTTGCGATTTCCACGGAGAGGCTGCCGCCAGAGGCGGCAAGGGACCAGGAGACCCGCCGTTTTTACGGCGTCAAGTCGTCGGTGGCGATCCCGCTCTCGGCAGGGAGCGGACCGCTCATCGGCGTGCTTTCCTTCGACACCATCCATAAGGAGCGCACCTGGCCTGAATCGCTCGTGAAGCAGCTCAACCTTATTGCCCAGGTATTCATCAATGCGCTGGCCCGAAAGAGCGCAGACCTTGAGCTGCGCGAAAAAGAGGCGCGCCTCAGCCTGATTATGGAGGCTGCAGGAGCGGGCCTGTGGATCATGGATATTAGCGGCGGCCGCGTCTGGACAACCCCCAAGACCCGGGACCTGTTTGCATTTTCCCCGGACGAAGCCCTCACCTACGACCGGTTTTTCGAGATGATTCATCCGTCAGATCGATCGAGGGTCGATCTGGTCGTGCAGCGGGCGATCCGCTCCGAAGAAGACCTCCAGTGCGAATACCGGATCGTCCTTCCGGACGGCAGCATCCGATGGATCTTCGCCAGCGGGCGGCTGCATCGCAAGTCATCGGAGGGGCTGGACTGCCTGATGGGGGTCTCTCTGGACATCAGTGCGCTCAAGCAAATGGAAGGAGAGCTCCAGGATCGGCTGAAAGAGATCGAGACGCTGAAGCGCCGCCTCGAGGATGAGAATATCTATCTTCGCAAAGCCCTCAAGACCGAGCGGGGATTTGAAAAGATCGTCGGGGAGAGCAATGCCTTCCAGTCCGTCCTCCTGTCGGCCAGGCAGGTTGCTGACACGGATGCCACGGTCCTGATCACGGGGGAAACCGGGACGGGAAAGAGCATCATTGCCAACGCGATCCATCAGCTGAGCCCGCGCAGGGAAAAGCCCCTCGTTACGGTGAACTGTTCGGCCCTGCCGGAGAATCTCATCGAGAGCGAGCTCTTCGGTCGTGCAAAGGGCGCCTTTACAGGGGCGCATGCCTCCCAGGCAGGACGGTTCGAGGTCGCCCACGAAGGAACCATCTTCCTCGACGAGATCGGCGAGATGCCCCTGGCGCTCCAGTCGAAGCTCCTCCGGGTCCTCCAGGAGGGGGAGTTCGAGCGGCTCGGCAGCGCTCGAACCGTGACGGTGGACGTCCGGGTGATCGCCGCCACCAGCCGGGACCTCAACGAGGAGGTCCGCCGGCGGCGCTTCCGCCGGGACCTTTTTTACCGCCTCAACGTATTTCCCATACCCATCCCCCCGCTCCGTCAGCGGACCGAGGACATCCCGCTGCTCGCCCGACACTTCGCGGAAAAATATGCGCGAAAGATGAACAAACATATCGAGAGCATCCCCAGGTCGACGGTGAAGGCCTTCATGGAATACTCCTGGCCGGGCAATGTCAGGGAACTGGAGCATGTCATCGAAAGGGGGGTGATCACCACCTCCGGGTCCTCCTTTACCCTGGCCGAACGCCTTCGCTCCCCCCTGCCTGTGGACGCCCCGGACGCTCCCTTGAGGGATCTGGCGACCGTCGAGCGCGAGCATATCCTGCGGGTTCTCCAGGAGACCGGCTGGAAAATCGAGGGGCCGTCCGGTGCGGCCGACATCCTGAAGCTCCATCCGAGCACCCTCCGCTTCCGGATCAAGAAACTGGGCATCCATCGCCCCGCCTGAGCCCGCTTCCGCAAGCGGTGCCTCAATATATTGAGGATCTGCGGCATATTGAGGGTTTTGAGCGGCACAGGTGCGTCGCCCTGGATATCTTTTTCTGTATTCATTCATGTTATCATGCAGTTGCCTTTTGTGGCTGCCGGATGTCTCTTCTGGCATGCTTTTTGGTTTACCAGGGCAAACCAATCCCATCCACATTAATAGAAAGGACGAGACAGATGCGAAACAGATCACACCGACATACGGCATCCATGACCCATATCATCAGTATCCTGACGCTGCTGGCCGCCATTGCCGCCCCCCTCACCGCCTGCACCAGCGTCGATCCGCCTCCGCCCCCCGAAGCGGCCAGCTCCGCTGAAATCGAGGAGGGTGTTCCGGGCGGGGTCTTTGTAAACACGGCAGAGATAAGTGCCAGGGTGGCCGCCATCGACAAAACCGACCGCAAGCTGACGCTGCTCGATACGGACGGCGAGAAATTCACGATCACAGTGGGCCCGGAAGCCGTCAACTTCGATCAAATCCAGGTGGGCGACCTCGTAAAGGCGACGGTGACCGAGGAGTTGGTGGTTTACCTCGACGAAGAGGGCGCTGCATCCCCTGATGCCGCCGCCGGGGTGGTGGCGCTCGCACCCAAGGGTGCCCAGCCGGGCGGCCTGGTAGCCGAAACCGCGCAGATCACCGCCACGGTGGCGGCCATCGACCAGGAGAACCGCACCGCCACCCTGGCGTTCGAGGACGGCAGCACCAAAATTTTTCCCGTCCGGGATGATATCGACCTGAGCCAGCGCAAGGTGGGCGAGAGGGTGGTGTTCACCGTCACCGAGATGGTCGCCATTTCCGTGGAAAAGCCATAATTCCGCTAGATCCTGAACGGCGGCAGCGGGGTTTGGGCCGAAGATGCTGCCGCCCATTCCGCGGCAAATGATCACACGAGGGCGTAAATGCGATGCATGTCAAAGAGAAACTGAAAGAAGAATCCAAGGCGATCGTAATAACCGCTCTCTATTTCGGCACCTGGATTGCCGCATTGCTGCTGATCAAGTCGCTGGTTCTCGCCGAATACCGAATCGCTTTTCACGGATGGTCTGCGGCGGTGGTGGGCGCCCTGATTCTCTCCAAGGTGGTTCTCCTGCTCGAGCATGTTTCGCTGGGGGCGTGGGTTCGCTCCCAGAGCGCGTGGGTGGATGTCGCCTTGCGCACCGCTCTCTATACGCTCGGCGCAGCGATTGTCATGATCCTCGAAAAAGGGTTCGAAGTTCGGCACGAGTACGGAGGCTTCATTCCGGCCCTTCAGGTACTCTTCCAACACGCGGACCTTCCCCACGTGTGGGCAAACACGCTCTGTCTGTCCGGAGCGCTGCTGGGGTACAACGCCATCTCCGTTGTCCGGCGGCACCTCGGCGCAAAAGGGCTGCTCCGGATGTTCCTGTCACCGCTTCCCGAGGAGATGAAAGTCTCGTAGCGCGTATCCCCGAAGTGGTGACCGCCGCCGTTCAGTGGGCTTGAAATGAGAACGCACTCATGACCGCAAGCATTCTTGCATGGACGGGGATGAAAGCCTATGAAATCGATCCGACCGGTGCTTGCCCCGAGCCGACGGTTCTGGCTCGACGGCATCACCCGAAGCCAGCTGGACAACGGCGCTCTCCGGCGGTGCATCGACAGGTGGCCGGTGACGGGGCTGACTTTCAATGCCGGTGTCTTTGCAGACGCCATCCGGAGCAGCCCGGCTTACGATGCGGCCATCCGGGAAAAACTGAAGAAGGATGTGCTGGGGGAGGCCCTGTTGTTTGCGCTCGCGCTGGAGGATATCCGATGCGCCGCAGACCTCTTCCGGCCCTTGTACGACCATACCCACGGCGTGGACGGATGGGTCTCTCTGGAGGCATCCCCCCTGCTGGCGCATGATCCCGCCTGCACGCTGGCCGCGGTAAAACACTTGCACGCCCGGGCGGGCCGGAGTAACCTTTACGTCAAGATCCCCGGCACAACGGCGTGCCTTCCCGCCGTCGAGGAGGCTATTTTTGCCGGGATCCCGGTCAACGTGACCCTTCTCTTTTCGAGGGATCAGTATCTTGCGGCAGCCGATGCCTTCCTGAGCGGCATCGAGCGGCGCATCGCCAGTGGACTGGCGCCCGATGTCCATTCCGTCGCCTCCCTCCATGTCGGATCATGGGAGGCCGTGGCCACGGAGGGGGTGCCTGAAGCGATAAACGGTCAGCTTGGCATGGCCGTTGCCGCTCATGTCTACCATGCCTGGCGCGAGCTGCTGGATTCAAGTCGATGGGTGAGGGCCCGGGATGCTGGTGTGAAGCCGCAGCGCCTGGTGTGGGCTAGTGTCGAACAGTGGGAAAACAAGGATCCGGCGGGCCGCTGCACCGGTCTCCTTGCGTTTCGCGACACGGTGATCAACGTGTCCGAAGGCACCCTGGGGGCATTCGCGGACCATGGCGAACCCGGTGTCGCCCAGGCGACGTGCGGGAGGGACGGCGAGGGGACGCCGGCTCCTGTCACGGGCGCCGGCATCGATATCAATGCCCTGGCCGGGAGGCTGCAGCAGGATGCAGCGGCGTCCCAAGTCAATTCGTGGATCGATATGATGGGGGTGATCGCCTCCAGGAGCGCCGCCCTCGCGCCGGCCATGTAGGATCTTCGCGATCGGAAAATGCCGGGGCTGGAACAGGGTGCGGTGGATGCCGGAAGGAGGCCCTGCATGAACCATGAACACTTTACCGTAAATGGGAGGAACAGATGATGAAGGAGAAAAAATGTTGGATGCTTGCGGGCCGCCTGTTGCTGGGCCTGAGCCTAGCGTTGTGCCTCAGCTTCGGGTCCGGATCGGTATTTGGGGCGGAGGGCATCGATCCGGAGGCCGACCGCATCCTGCGCTCGATGTCATCCTATCTTGCCGGGGCGTCGGCCTTCAGTGTAACGGCGGATGTCGACAATGAGATCATCACCCGGGAGGGCCAGAAGCTGCAGCTGAGCGCTTCTGCATCGATGGTCCTGAAGCGGCCCGCCGGGCTCTATGCCGAGCGGAAGGGCATGTTTGCGGATGTGGCGCTCTTCTTCGACGGCAAAACCCTGACGCTGTATGGTAAGAAGCTCAACGCCTTTGCACAGGTGGCGGCGGCAGGGGAAATCGATGACGCCATCCGGACCCTGGAGATGGAGACCGGCGTCGATGCGCCGGGCGCGGACCTGCTGTTTTCCGACCCGTATGCCATCCTTTCCGCCGGCGTCGAGCAGGGCACCTATCTCGGCATCGCCTATGTCGGGGGCGTCGCCTGCCATCACCTGGCCTTTCGCGAGGCACAGCTCGACTGGCAGCTCTGGGTGCAGGATGGTGATGCACCGCTTCCCATGAAGTATGTCATCACCAGCAAATGGCAGACCGCCGCACCACAATACGCGGTGCGGCTGCATGAATGGAACATGAATCCCCAGATCGATGCGGACCGGTTCACCTTCACGGCGCCTCAGGGCGCAACGAAGCTCGATACCCTGCCGGTGAATGAGATGGGGGAAGTCACGCTGGAGGAGGAATAATCATGAAGATGAAAACCATGATACGGGTGCTGGTCATCGGCTGCGGTCTCCTGGCCGCCGATCTGCTGTCGGATGGGCTTTTCCAGAGCGGGGGATATCTGACGGGGAGGGCCGAGGCGGTCATCGGCAGGCCACTCACGCCGCTCAGCGTCGCCGGCGTTGCCCGCCGCACCACCCGGCGGACCATCCGCAGGACGTCGGTCTACGCGGCCACGCTGCCGCGGGGATGCTCCACCGTCGTCATCGAAGGCGTTACGCTTCACCAGTGCGGGGGAACGTATTACCAGCCCTACGGCGGCCAGTACGTGGTGGTGAGGGTCGATTGAGAGCGTTACCGGGGTGGGGATCACCGACAGCATGCCGGAGAAGGTGACAGGCGATTGGATGCGCGCCAAGGAACGTTTAAAATATTTAGAATCGAAAATGGAGGGGACAGGAATGAGGAGCATTCAGGCACTTTCGTTGGTATTCGTGGTGTCATTCATGCTGGCAGCCGGTGCAGCGGCGGCAGAGACCTCGCCGCACCAGGATGACGGATGGCATTTCGCTGTCATCCCGTATCTCTGGTTGGCGGGGCTGGACGGCGATGTCCGGAGCGGCCGCTTCAGCAGCGGCGGTGTCGAGGCCTCCTTCGACGATCTTTTTGACAATCTGGAGGCCGCGTTCATGGGGGTGTTCGAGGCTCGCAAGGGTCGCTGGGGCGCTCTGTTCGACGTCATGTACATCGACATCTCCGGGAGCGGGGATGCGCCCGACAGTTTGATCGGGGAGGTGGATGTCGACCTGAAGCAGGGCATGTATTCGCTGGCGGGCTTCTATCGCGCCCTGGAAATGCCCCTGGCGCTGGATTTTCTGGCCGGGGCGCGGTATGCTGATCTATCCGTCGATTTGGATGTTGCCCCCGGGAAATATCCGCAACTATTGAAGGGCCGAAGTGTTTCCGACAATATGGATTGGTGGAATGCTTTTCTCGGGCTCCGGGCCCTGTACCCCCTGGGCAAGCGATGGAGCCTGGCCGGCTATACCGACTTCGGGTTCGGCGGTTCGGATACCACCTTCCAGGTTATCGGGGCGATCAAATTCAAGATGACAGCGCATTTTGTTCTCGACGCCGGCTACCGCTATCTGTACCTGGATGCCGATGACAATGAGCTCGTCTACGACATGAGCATTGGAGGGCCCTTCCTGGGCCTTGGCATCGTCTTCTGACCGGCCGGGATGGGAGGAAACAATGCAAAGAGGTGGTCTATGAGCATCCAGCGCTCCTTATGCATCGCTGTGCTGATTTTCACGGTGCTGGCCGCGGGCGGCTGCGGAACGGTGCCCATCCGGAAGCCGCTGCCGGAGAAGTATGGGGATGCGGCCAAAGTTCCCGGCATTCCCCGGGCCAAATTCTGGGGCGATGAGATACCGTCCTTCGCTGACCCCATTCTCGCGGAACCCCGCGAAAAAGTGATGCAGGAATTTCCCGGCATCTTCGGGGTCCCGCACCATTACCTGGCGCTCTCCGGCGGCGGGGCGAACGGCGCCTTCGGCGCCGGCCTGCTGGCGGGCTGGTCCGCTTCCGGAACCCGCCCCGAGTTCACCATGGTCACGGGCATCAGCACCGGTGCGCTCACGGCGCCGTTCGCCTTTCTCGGTTCCGCATACGACGCCCAGCTCAAGGAGATGTACACGACCTACTCCACCAAGGATCTCCTGATCAAGCGGAGCCTCCTGGCCGCCCTCACCGGAACCTCGGCCGCCGACACGGCCCCGCTGCGGAAAGTGCTCGCCCGATACGTCAATCCAGAGGTCATGGCCGCCATCGCCGCCGAGCACCGGAGGGGGCGCCGGCTTTTTATCGGCACAACGAATCTGGACGCCAAGCGGTCGGTTATCTGGAATATCGGGCTGATCGCCGCCAGCGGCCGTCCGGACGCGCTGCCGCTGATCCACAAGATCATCGTAGCCTCGGCATCCATACCAGGAGCCTTCCCGCCCATGCTGATCGAGGTCGAGGCTGACGGTAAGGAATATGATGAACTGCACGTCGACGGAGGAACGGCCTCGCAGGTGTTTCTTTACCCGGCCGATCTTGATTGGAAGCTCGTGATCCAGAACTTTGATGTCAAAGGAACCCCCAAGGTCTATGTGATTCGCAATTCTTTTCTTCAGCCCGATTGGGAAACGGTGAAACCGAAAATCATCCCTATTGCCGGCGTATCAATCAGTTCACTCATCCGGACCCAGGGGATTGGGGATATGTACCGGATTTATCTCGACTGTCAGCGAGACGGCATTGATTACAACCTGGCCTATATCCCTGAAAAATTTGACCTGGAACCT
>CAJXSB010000076.1 GCA_913060435.1 uncultured Desulfococcus sp. | reverse complement strand
CCCGCCGATACCGCCGTCACCCGGTCCACGCTGAAGACCTCGGTGGCCTCCTGCCGGCGGATATCGGGAATCACCGGGTAGTCGGGCTTCCGGTACTCCACCCGGATGGGCTCGGCGATCCGCGTGAAGAGGTTGATCGCCGGCGCGGCATTCAGCTGGAAGGTGCTCCGGTCAATGGGCAGCCGTTCTTTGGGGGTCGTGTCCAGGTAGATCCGGATGCGCATCGTGTCCCCCAGATCCCGCCCGGCCATGCGGTCCAGGCCCACCAGGTCGAAAAAAAGGAACTTCTCCGGAAAGGCGAAATACTCAAACAGCAGAAAATATCCCGGAAACGATCGCTTCAGCCGGGGCATGATCGTCTCTTCCCGCGCAAATCCCACGGGCCGGATGGCATGGTTGGGGAGGGGGATGCGCACCACCCTGCCGTTCGGCCCCGCCGCCTCGCACTCGACGTGGCAGACATGGTTGAACAGCAGCTCGTACAGGCGGAAGATATGCTGATGCTGACCCTGGAGGAAAAAGCGGACCCGGTCCCAGGCGATCTCGGAGACCGGAACCTCGTTGAAGGTCTTCATCCCGATGGTCAGGACCTGCTGCGCGCCGTTGACCTGCTGCTCGGGGTCCTGCATGGATGCCGATCCAATCTCCGCCGGCCAGATCGTGACGTCCTGCGTGGTGGTGAACTGGCAGGGGACTCCCCGGACCGGCTTGGAGAAGAGCCGCGTCCCCCGGGCCATCCGGTATCCTGTGGGGGGAATGTTCTGAGGGATCGGCACGAAATGGACGATGGTCATCGAGGGGATCGGACGGATATAGTGGGGATAGACGATGTTGAAGAGCGCCTCCGTAATTTCCGGGAACGCATCATCGATTTTCTTGTGGATCCGTCCGCTGATAAAAGCGAATGCCTCGATAAGGCGCTCGGTGTGCGGATCCTCGCATTTGTCCGCCTCGAGCAGGAGCCGGCCGGCGATCTTGGGGTAGGCCTTGGCAAACTCCGCCCCCATCCGGCGGATGAATGTCAGCTCACGCTCATAGTAGGCAAGCAGTTGATCTTCCATGGACACCCCGCGTTGCTTCCGGTTCCGGTCCGCGTCGAAAAAGGTTCACTGGACGGGCAGTTGCCCGTCCGGTGGTCACTGCCGCTGCCAAAGGGTCAGCCGGAGACGACGTAGCTGCCCCGCCCGGCATCATAGTAGGAATCAAACACCACCGGCTCGTTCAGGGGCTCCACCACCAGGACACCGGCGATTCGGAAGCTGAAGCCCCGCTCCCGCCGTGCCGAAGTGTCCAGCCGGACGGATACGTTTTTCAGGCGGGGCTCGAACCGGACAACGGTCTGTTCAATGGTCTGCAGCAGCTTTCTCTGGAAGAGCGGGCTCTTTGGATTCTCCGAAGAGAAATCGGGAAGCCCGTAGACGTGGAGGGAACACTTCAACTCCACGAAGCCCTTGGGGGGCACCGTAATCCGCCGGCGCGTGTTGAGGAGATTCTCCAGGTCCCGGACCACGGCCGCCCGTATCTGTTCGCTGTCAAACAGTCTGCGCTGAACAGCCTCGCGGGAGCGCCGGGGCTCGGTGTCCACCAGCCTGTCCAGCACAGACGCCTGAGCATTGGTGCGATCCTGTCTGATCATCGGTCAGCGTCATCCTCGGGGATTATGTGGGCTTGTTGGCCTCCAGGTCCCACCCCGCCGGCACATTGCCGCCGCCGGTGCCGTCCGCCCGCTTCTGCTTGGTGTAGGTCTGGGTAATCTTGCCGTAGTTGAACGAGACATTTTCAGAGGAGTCCGCCCCGCCGCTGCCGCCGACGGAGACATTGCTGATAATGACGTTCTCCATCTTGTACTCCATGAATTTGAGCTTGTCGCCGCCCGCCCGGCAGAGCTCCAGGATGACCTCCTTGATATGATCTCCCTTGGCGCAGGCCTTGAACAGCTTGGGGGAAGAGGAGTCCATGAGTTTCGTAATGTTGAAATCCATGAAATCCGCCCGTTGGGTTGTCCCCCCTCCGGAGGAGCTTTGGGTCGCCGATGCCTGCTGGGAGCAGCCCCAGCTGAACGATAGGATCTCGATCCAGTTCTTGTGCTTGTCATCGGTGCTTTCTCCGTCGACGCCGTCAATTTTCAAGAATGCATCTGCCATGATATGCCTCCTTTATGGTTGTAATTCAAGGATAATCTCCGCCGATGTATCCGCCTTCCCATCAGCCCTTGGCCGGCGGCGGCAGCTCCGAGACCAGCCGCAGCGACACCGTCAGCTCGTCCAGCTGGTAGTGGGGCTTGAGAAACGCCACCGCACGGTAGGCGCCCGGCTTGCCGGGAATCTCGCTCACGTCCACCCTCGCCTCGCGGAGGGGGTACTTCGCCTTGGTCTCCTGGCCGGCGTCGTCATCCAGCAGGACATAATTGCTGATCCAGCGGTTCAGGAAATCCTGGGCGTTTTTCCGGGTCATGAAGGAGCCGATCTTGTCCCGCATAATCGATTTCAGGTAATGGGCGAAGCGCGAGACCGCCAGAATATACTGGAGCTGCGACGAGAGCCGGGCGTTGGCGTTGGCGAAATCGGTGTCGTAAACCTTGGGCTTGTTGGTGGTCTGGGTGCTGAAAAAGGCGGCGTAGTCGGTCCCCTTGCAGTGGACCAGGGGAATGAATCCCAGGTCCGCCAGCTCCTTCTCCCGCCGGTCCGTGATGGCGATCTCTGTGGGGCATTTAAGGGCGACTTCGCCCTCGTCGGTCCGGAAGGTGTGGGTCGGCAGCCCCTCGACCAGCCCCCCGCCCTCCACGCCGCGGATGGCAGCGCACCAGCTGTATTTGGCAAAGGCGTCCGTCAGCCGGGACCCCAGGGCCCATGCCGCGTTTCCCCAGAGGTATTTGCCGTGGTCGGTGCCGTCCACGTTCTCCTCGAAATTGAAGGCTTCCGTGGGCATAGTGGCCTGTCCGTAGGGAAGGCGCATGAGGATGTGGGGAAGGGCAAGCCCCACGTATCGGGAATCCTCCGAATCGCGGAAGGACTTCCACTTGGCGTACTCGACGCTCTGGAAAATCTTTGCCAGGTCCCTGGGGTTGCCGATATCGGTGAAGCCGTCCAGATTGAACAGATTTGCCGATGCCGCGGAGATGAAGGGGGCGTGGGCCGCCGCGGCAACATGGGACATCTCTTCGAGGAGGGCCATGTCCTGGGGATGGTTGCTGAATTCGTAGTCGCCGATCAGTGCGCCATAGGCCGCGCCGCCGAACATGCCGAACTCCTCTTCGTAGATCTTCTTGAAGAGGGCCGACTGGTCAAACTCGCTGGCTTTCTCGAAATCCTTGAGGAGATCCTTTTTGGAGGCGTTCATCACCCGGATCTTCATCCGCTCGCCCGTTTCCGACTGGTGCACCAGATAATGGAGCCCCCGCCAGGACGCCTCAAGCCGCTGAAATTCTTCAGCGTGCATCACCTCGTTGAGCTGATCGGAGATCAATTTGTCGATCTGCGAGATCCTGGCATTGATCATGGCCTCGGTATCCTTGGCGATGGTCATCGTCCCTTCCATGATCTGGCTGACAAATTCTCCGATGAGATCCTTGGCGCGCGGCTTGTAGCTTTCCTCCCGCGCCATCCGGCCTTCGTCTATGATGGTGTCGAGAAGGCTCGGCGCTTCCTGGACTTCCTCCTCCTGTGCGGCTTCCGGCTGTACCTGTTGTTCATTCTCGGCCATATCGCCCCTCCTTGGTTATTCTTCCTCGCTTTTGGGATCCTTTTCCGCGCCGCCGACGCCCGTGGCCTCACCGAGCTGCTGAAGCGTCTCCGTGTTGGAGACCACGTCCTGCAGAAGCTCGTCGAGACGGTCATTCCCGTCGAGCTTGCCCAGCAGCTCCGATAGCCGCTCCCGTGTTTCGACCAGCTTCCGCAGGGGCTCCACCTGGTCGGCCACCTTCTCCGGATGAAAATCGTCGATATTTTTGAAGCGGAGCTCCACCGCCATCTGGCTGTCGTCGTTTGTCAGCTTGTTGTCGACCCGATACGCCAGGCGGGGCGCCACTCCCTCCATGACGCTGTTAAAGTTGTCCCGGTCGATCTCAACAAATTTCCGGTCCTTCATCTTGGGCAGCGGATCTTCGGGTTTTCCGCTCAGATCCGCCAAAACGCCGACGACGAAGGGAATTTCCTTCATTTCGATCGCATCTCCGATCTCCACATCGTAGGTGATGTGCACCCGGGGAGACCGCACCCGATCGAGGGTGTGCTGTCTGCTTTCTTTGGCCATCTTTCCTCCTTTCAATAGATATATTTCTGCGGCGCATCCGCGCAGTGCAGGTCAATGCCGTGAAACGAACCTGGCCTATGAAAAGGCTTTGGTCACATCAAGGGTGCAGATCCGTTTGAGCAGATCCTGGGCCCGGTAGGCGTCATCACTCTCCGGCTCCGACTTCATGAGGCACCTGCGAAGGGTGTCCAGGACATCGGCGATCCAGATGGGGGACTCCCATCTGGCCAGATTCAATTCTTCGATGAGGGCGCTCAGCTCTTCAATGATCGGCCTGGCCAGGTCCGGCCGGTCGCCCTTGAGGCAGAGCTTGGCCATGAGGAGCCGATACCGGTTCTTCTGCCGGAGCGACGTGGCGGTGTAGGCGGCCCCCATCAGCTGCTCCAGGGCCTTTTTCAGACCCGTGGATTTCAGCTGGCGGAGGGCGTCCTGCCAGACAGCCTCCTCCAGTGCCCCCGAATCCGCAAGGCGGTTGACCTGAAATACGGGCAAGGCGCCGGATCCGGCTGCCGGCATCCCCTGCGTCGCCACCGCCGCCGCGGCAGCTTCAGCGCCGGCATCCGCAGCCGCGGCCGACGGCGCCTCCCCGGAATCGCCTTCCGGTGCCGGCTCCGATGCATCAATCGACTCGTCCGGCTCCTGCTCCCGCTTCTCTTTGAGTATTCCCGCCACCAGCCGTTCGCAGTCGGTCAGGGCCGCACCGATATCGGAAATCAGCGGCGCTTCGCTGCCGAAGTTTTCATCGACGGCAGCATCCAAGGCGGCAAACAGCTCCCGCGCCTTGCCGATCTGCTTCTCGAGCCCCGCGTAGAAATCCTTGGGCGACCGCTGGACGGCGCTGTCGAATACCTCTCCGGAGATTTTGCCCTCGGCAATCATCTCGTTCCGAGCCTCGGGATCGCTGGTGTGCTCTTCGTATCCCACCGTTCGGGATTCCTGCCATTTCATCCACGAATATCCCGACGTGGCCTTGGGATCGGTGAGGGGAATGGCGCGGATGCAAGATCCGATGGTACTGTTGGCAAATTCCAGCGGTGCCGCACGGAAATCGAGGTCGTCGTCCTCAATGACCGGATAGAGGGAGTCCCAGAAGCGGGTCAGAAGCCCGTTGATCAGCCGGAACGCAGCAATGAACCCGTCGAACCCCTCGGTCTTGACAAGGGCCTCGGCGAGCCAGGCGGCGATCTGGAGGTCCTTGGTCTTCTCCCCAAGCGCCTGGACCGCGAGCTGGATCACCTCATCCCAGTCGGAGGTTTTCAGCTCATGCTGCCAATCGCCCTGATCGAGGGCATCATCCGCGCGCCGGGCTTCCTTGATCTCATCGTAGACCGGGGTATAGCGAAGCTCCTCTCCGGCGGGGTTCTCTCCCGGGATCGGCTCCAGAAGGGCGTCGACATCAATCATGGCCTTCTCCTCCGGCATCCGCGGCAGGCGCGTTGAAAAATACTTCTCCGATTTCCAGGAGGGGGACCTCTTCCTCCCCGATCTGGTAGACATGCTGTCCCATTCCCTGGGAGAAAGGGCCGCCCAGGGGTTTCCATTCGGTCATGCGCCCCATCTTGATCCGGTCGTCGGCGTGGGCGCTGGATCCGGGATAGATGGCCGGCAGGAAACAGTTGAGGGTCAGGCCGTCCCAGGTGGTGACACGCCCGGCAGCCCATATCAGGTCGAACAGGGACGCCGGCGGATCGACCACCAGCTCCCGGACCGCATCCATGGGAATCCAGACGTAGCGCTCATGGACGAAGGCTTCGAGAAAACAGGAGAGCCGGCTGTCGGTGTCGGCGAACCCGACAAATTTCCTGCCCCCCCTTGTGCCGGCGACCTCCCCCCGCATCGCCTCCGCCCGGGCGAAGTGGGCTTCCGCTCCCGCCGTGTCCCCGCCTTCGATGGATGCCAGCGCCGAAAAATAGATTTCGGCATAATCCGGCGCCTTGGGCAGAAACGACGGTCGTCGCTCGGATCGTGTGACCGCCGAGCGCTCCTGCTCGGCCGCAATGATATTTCGGTAGACCTGGACACCGATCTCCGCCTTGGCACTCTGGGCGGCGATGACGTCCGCATGCCGAAGGGCCTTTTCCCATTCCCCGAAAAGAACAAGCACCTGAAACAGAAGGGTCCGTGTCGATGCATCGGACGGCGCGCGCTTGACGGCTTCGGTCAGGGCCTGCCTCGCCACCCCCAGTTTTCCTGCTCTGATGAGTTCCCTCGGATCCATGTTCATCCCCCTGTGGCTCCATGGTTTGGGTTTTCTGATGCGGACTGCAGTGCATTTGACAGCCGCAGGCAATGATTGGCGGTCTTTCCGGAATTGGCAACAAACGCTTCCCATTCTCGGAAAGCAGGTCGGGTGTTCAGGGTTCGGGGTGGAAGCGCTGCATGTGTTGTCGGGTGATGGGCCTTGCAATGCAACTAACCTTAAATTATAGGATTCACTACCCCCTTGTCAATGCAGCATGCCGTCGGTTTCACGGGCGCCCCCATCCAGCCTCACATCCCCCTGGGGATCTCCTCCGCATCGTCAATGGTGCAGATCCGGATATAATCCTCTCGGACGATGGGCCGGTTGAGCACGGAAAGGTAAAGCCGTTCGGAGACGCCCCCGATAAACACCGCTTTGGGTGGCCGGCGCTCCTGTCGACAGAGCATATAGTGCCAGAAGCCGATCCGGAGCAGGGGATCATCGAAGTAGCTGCTGTCCATTGGGAAGAGCGACTCCGGCGAGCGCATGGCTGCTGCTGCCTGCTGCTGCATGGCGTCGGCTGCGGCAGCCCAGCGCTCGTGGGACCTGAACCCCTCCTGACGCCGCCGCATGTCGTGCCAGTCAGACGGCGGCTTCCCCAGGTGCCGCAGATCCTCCCGGAAAGCGTCGAATGCCGTATAGGATCGGCTCGATATCGACTCCATCCGGCGCCATAGTCCTTCAAACAGCAGCGGCAGCAGATCCCACCCCTTCTCCCATGACTTCATCTCGCCGGTGCCGACGATCATGAGGGGATAGCATCGGCCGATGCGGTCGCTGCTGGCCCGGAGCAGACCGCACAGCACATGATGCTTCCGGACGCCGCCCGCCCAGAAACGCCAGGAGTATGGCCCGGGGCATTCTTTCTTGCTTGATGTCAGGGCCTGCTGCCCCGAAGACATCCAGTTGGAGAGCGCGGCGAGGATGGGGGCGTCCGAGCCGGCGTGGATATAGTCGGCCGCCACCGGGTGCTTCCCAAAGGCTGCCCACGCCCAGTGACCGCCGGTATTTACCGCCCCCAGCATGCTGCAATCCCCTGGGGTGTCTCGCGCCGCACCCGCGCATCGGTAGTGAGACCGCGGATCGCCCGGTATTCGCCGCTGAACTGATAGTTGACGTCAATAAAATCGATCTTCATCCGTTTCAGGGCATCCGACTCAGACGGGAAATTCCGCCGCTGGAATCGGCGGTCGCCCCCCGAAAAATCGAGCAGAAACGAGCGGAAAGGCATGTCGCCCGTGTAGCGTCGGACCAGCTTGCGGGTTCCCACCTCGATGGTCAGGGTGACATTGCCGCAGTCGCTGGGAGACCAGTTGAAGACCTCCTTCACCGGAAACATCAGATTGACCAGACGCGTCGCCCTGTCGCCGCACTGCAGTTCCAGAATGACCGCATGGGGCTTGACCTGGGCGTCGGCGTTGGTATCGACGGGAAGGGCCTTGATAGTGACCCGGTAATTGTCCTTGATTTTTCTGGCCTGCTTCTTCTGCTGGATCAGGCGGCTGTTGAGGTAGCTGAGGAAGCCGGATTCCAGCGAGATGGGGTGGCCGAGGGCTGTTTTGGCGAAGTACCCCCCCCGCCTGGGGCTGAGGTCCACGAAGGGGGCTGCGGGCCCTTTGACAAACTCCGCGACCTGCGCTGAATCCGGGTCGAAATCGATCAGGACATCTTTCTCCCACTGCGCCTGGAGGTAGCAGGCCGTTTCCCTGCGGTAGTAGGTCCAAAGAAAGTCGAAGGGGCCGTCCACCATGCGCCAGAAGAGATCCGCCGATTCCCCGCTCGAACCCATAGCGCTCTTGAGCCGGCTGCCGGCGGCACTGGCCTTGTAGAACGGCGACGCGCTGGTGACGGCGTCCTCGTTGAAGACTGCTGCGGTCATATGATAGGCCTCCTTCCGCGAGGCGGCCCGGCTCGAGATTTCGACCAGCGCGCCCTGGTATTCCCGCTGGGCTTGGATGCCCACCTTGACCGAAGCCAGGCGGTTCTCCTCCGAATCCTTGTCTTTGCCGCTGCCAATGACGGAAAAGATCTGCCCGCCCTTTTCGATGGCCCGGCTCACGAGCCCCGCTTTCTGTTCGTCGGCGGAAGCCCTGGCGGCGCTCCGGATCACGCCGTAGGTGTTCGCCAGGCGAAGCCACGCCGGCTGGCCTTCCCCACTCGTGAATGCCGCCAGCTCCACGGTCATTCGATTGATAAAAGCCTGGTACGGCCCCCGATCCGTCCCCATCGCCACTGCCGTTGTCTGCCATTCCTCCCGGCCGTTCAATCGCTCCCTGCCGCGGGGAAATGCGCCGACAAACGACTGCCAGGCGTCGATATAGCGCTTTCGGTACCACGTCTCGAAGGCCGTCTTCTGTCCGGCGATGACGATGGGCTCGGACAGGGCTGCCTCGATCTCCGCCAGGAACGCCCGGATCTCCTTGCCGCCGCCGCGGGTGTAAGCCGGGGGAATGGCCGGGCTGGCGCTGACCTCGAGGCTTCCCCCCCAAAAGTCCTGGAGGGTGATCTTCGAGGCATCTGCGGTGGCGTTGTACCATCCGACCATCCAGTTGAGGTCGGCGCGTTTGACGGTGAGGATCTGCTTGAGCCAGGCCTGCTGTTCGTTCATCTCTCTGTTGAGGCGCGTGATGTCCTTTCGCCAGATCAGGTTGTAGAGATAAAGGTCCTGAAACCGCTGCCGGACCTCGGGGATCAGCTCGGGTGTCGCAACCAGGTTGACGGGCTCATAGGCGGGCTGGGGAAGGCGGCGAAGCCCTGGCAGGTCCTCCCCTGCGATCCGGGCACGGAGGAGATTGATCCGCTTGACCAGGAATGCGGCATACCGTCCGATGACCGCATCCTGGGTCGACGGAGAGAATCGGCTCATCCGGGAGGCCATCTCCTTGTCAAAATTGGCGAGAAAACCGTCCCGGAAAAGATCGCAGTACCTTGATTTCAGGCGCCACTCCGCCTCCTGGCTCTCGTTCAGCCCCAGCCGGGGAATCCACCAGCCGCTGTTCTTCTCTTCGATATGGAGGATTCCCTCCCGGAACCGGTTCATCGCCTCGAGGTCCATCAGAATCTCCCCCCGCAGCACCGGGGGATTCGAAACATCCCTCAGGGTCTTGAGGTTTTTGACGAAGGAGAAGCTCAGGAGGCCGCAGAGGGCGATGCAGAGGGCAATCCACGAGGTGAGGCCCAGGTTCCGCGTGAGGCGGCTCCACTGAATGGTCCGCTCGGTGAGGGTGAAGAGGTTCCGGTCCCGGGGGAGAATCTTCGAGAAGAAATCGAAAAGAAAAAGCCCCTTGTCCGTCCCCGGCAGCACCTCGCTTTCGCCGATGAGGCCCAGGGATTTCAGGAAATGGGAGTAGGGTGTCCCCTCCTGGCGGCCGCTGCTGAAAAAGAGCCCTCGCAGGATCGGCGTCTCCTGGTAGGGATTTTCCTGGAACGCCCCTGTCATGAAGGCCGACAGGCCTGCGGTGAGCCGCTCGAACTCCTCGGGAAAGAGGAGCAGCTCCGGGTCGACCTCCCGTGACCGCGTCTGGTGTAGCAGCAGCAGCCGGAGATCCCGCAGTCGCTGCCCGACCGCCTCGACAGCCCGGGACTGAAAGTCGGCCACCTCCTTCGTAAGCGCCGTGTTGACCATCCCCATGGCCTGGTCGAGGGTCTTTTCAGGAATCCGCTCGCAGAACTGGGTCATGCCCTTGATCAGGTCGCACTTGGTGACGAGGACATAAACGGGGAATTTGGCGCCGAGCACCCGCATCAGCTCGTCGATGCGCTGGCGGATGGTCTTGCCGTCGGCCTTGAGGGTCTCGACATCGCCGTCGAGGAGCTTGTCGGCGGCCACCGTGACCACCAGGCCGTTGATGGGCTCGCGTTTGCGGAATTTGGCCAGGAGAACCAGGAATTTCTGCCAGTCCTCCTTGTCCCGGCCCTCATCCACCGGTAGCGCAAACCGCCCGGCGGTGTCGATGATGATCGCCTCTTCGAAAAACCACCAGTCACAGTTCCGTGTGCCGGCGGAGATGCCGCTGTTCTGGGTGATTTCGGCAAAGGTGGACGAGAGCCGCGCGCTCTTGATGGCAGTGGTCTTCCCGGTCCCGCTCTCTCCCACCACCACGTACCACGGCAGAACATAGAGCGGGTTGCCGCGCTTCCGGAGATGGGAGCGTCGCAGGGTCTCGATGGCCTCCTTCCAGCGGTCCTGCATCTCTTTGACCTGGTCCCGTTCACGGCCGACGAGGGTCTCCAGGTGGTTCTGGTCCTGCGCGATCACCTGCTGAACGAAATTCTGTTCCCGGTGCCGCAGCCAGACCTTCTTCAGGAAAAGCCCCCCCATCCAGGCACCCAGCAGCCCGATGACGATGAAGAGCGACATCCACCAAGGCCACTTGAAGTAAAAGACCGCCCCGAGGATCAGGAGCGCCAGCAGCACGACCAGCAGCACGACCAGGGCGATCTTCAGGACTTTCATGACGATCTGTTTCATTTACGGCACCGCCTTCATCAAACTTTCACCGACATTGCTCAGAATAAACCGATAGATCAGGAAGAGCCCGCCGTACAGCAGCACAGGGAGGCCGATGCACGCCAGCGTGAAAATGGAAAACCGGGAGCGCCGCTCCGGACCCGGGCCTGCCGCGTCGGCTTCGGCATAGGCATCGGGAAAGAGCTCACCGTGTTCCAGCGATGGCACCCCCACCGAGCTTCCGGTCAGGAGCTTGAGGTTGGAGGTCTTGAGTCCGTCGATCAGAAATTCGTCTCCCTCCTGACAGTAGCGCCCCAGGAAGCCCATGGCCAGGCAGAGGAAATAGACTTCGCGGACATCCCGCTGATGCGGACCCAGGGCGCCCAGGCGCTCGAAAAAGAGTTCACCTGCCTCGGCGGTGTTGTAATAGAGCAGCTGGAGCTGCTCCCCCTGCCAGCGGCTCCGCTCCTGCCAGGACGAGTTGAGAATCGCCTCGTCGATCCAGGCGAACACGGCGAACCGGGCCTGGTTGTAGTCCTCCTCGGTCACACGCTCTTCCCTCAGGCATTTTTCCGATTCCGTGATCATCCGCCGGATGGTGTTCTGAACCTCGTCGAAGGAAGGCTGCCGCCGCTCCATCGCCTTCATGGTGTAGGCGACATAGGCGATCATCTCAATAAAGCAGTCGGTCAGGCGCATGGCTAATGCCTCCCCACGACCATCAGCTCGACCTGGAGGTCATCGGGCGCCCCCTCCCAGTACAGGGCAAGGTTGCGGCCCGAGGAGACCTGGGCCCACTTGTCGCTGTGGTGGTCGACCTGGAAGTAGATGGAATGGGCCCGCCGCGGCAGCTCCTGGGGCGGCGTCGACAGGGGTTCGAGGCGGATGCCCGGCAGCGCCCGCGCAATCAGGATGGGGAGGGCCTCCCGAGAACTCAGCTTGGCCACGACCCCCATCGCCTTGATGACTTCCGCAGGGTCCGCCTCGGTGCCGAAGACGAGGTAGAATCGGTTCCGGCCCTCGAAAATCTGGGGCGGCAGCTCCGCGGCAAAATAAGTGCCGTCGTAGACCAGGGGAATCATGTACTCGGGTCCGGCCGTAATTTCATCCAGGAGGCGCGTCACCAGGGCTTCGGCACCCGAAAAACAGGTCCAGAGATCTTCATGATCGTATCCGGACAGCAGCGGCGTCCCGTCAGCGAGTTCGCCCATGCTGTTCACCTCCTCGGAGAACGAGCTGAGCTCCCCGATGAGCTGGCGGAGTATGCCATAGACCGTCCATGGGTGGACGCGCCCGGACTCCAGCATATGGGAGAGGATCGGCCCATAGCGGTTGAGGGACCGCAGCGCCAGAAGATAGACCATGTCCCTGGCCCCGAACTCGGCCGTATGAATCCCCCGGTCCCGCTTGTAGAACTCCAGCTGGCGGCCCCGGGATGCGATCTGGTCCCGGATCTCCTTGACGATCCGATAGAGGATCTCCGATGCGTCGACGGAGAGGGCCGGGGGAATGAACCGTTCCGACAGGCCCACCGCCTCCCCCGTCCGCTCGAGGCGGGCATATGGCACCAGCAGGTAGTCGCCCAGCTGGTCGATCTCGGTCTCCCAGAAAAACTTCAGTACATAGTACAACCGCTTGACCTGGGCGGCGGGGCCGCTCTGGTGAAGGTCTTCAACCTCCTCAGGGTCGGCCAGGGAGACGAAGCGGGTCGTGACGGCCGACAGATTCTCGATTTTTTCCAGAACGGTGACGTTGCCGCCGGCCGGCTGCCATTTCTTGATCCCGATATAGACGGTAAATGGCCGCCCGCCTTCGACCCAGTCTTCCTGGAACGGCCGCGCCTCCATCACCGCATTGTCCGGGTAGACGACATAGGTCATGTCCTGGAAGAGAAGTTGCGCCTGGAACGGCTTTTCGACGGCGTTTCCAGCAACGACATCGGTTGCCTCCAGACCTCCCAGTCCCCAGAGATGGGGCTGCAGAAACCGGTAGAGCGGCGTTCCCAGCGACTGGGAGTAGCGGTCCTCTATCTGAAAATGCTGGGGCTGGAGGAAGAGCCCTTGATGCCAGAACAGCGGTCTTTCCATGGGCGGCACCTCTTTTCTTTATCGACCGGGGATGACGTCGATGCTGGTGATCTGCTCCGGCCCGAGTTTGAGTTTGACTTGCATGTTCGGGACCTTCGGCACCTGGGTGCTCGAAAAAAAGCCGGTGGATTTCTTGACCAGCACCACCGGCACCCGGACCAGGCGAATGATCCTCTCCCTTTCGAGGGCGTAATATCCCGCAACAAAGGCCACGTACCTGGCGTCTTCAGCCCGGTTGTAGATATAGGTCTCTTTCTCGCCCGGCTGAACGGTCATGGGCGTTGCATTCGCCACACTGCCGTCGGAAAAGCCGCAGTTGACGGAGAGCAGCTGGTAAAGGCCGTCTTCGTTGTTGGAAAGCCGGTTCAATTCATTGGGATTTCGAAGCTGGTACATGCAGAGGTGCAGGGAGTTGGCGTCGCCCTGGTAGCGGTTGAGCTCCCGGTCTGCGTCGACCTCGAGCTTGATTGCGTTCTCCTTGTATTCAAATATCGCACCATAGGGCCACTCCAGCTGCTGCGTATCAGGTCTCGGGCACCCACCCAGACACAACATCCCAAAAACCATCGCGGTCCAAATCCAAATATTCCTCACTTCAACCCTCCTTGGTCCTTTGACAACGCCTCGCAGTTCTTCTCAAACTTTTTTTGCATCTCCAGCCAGAACCTCCCGGACTCGAACCATTTTTTGCACTGCGCAAACCGCTCCTCGTATTGCTTGAACATCTCGGCCTTTTGAAAGGGCCCGAATTTTACGCCACCGCCGGACCGGGCGATCCGATCGGGGTCCAGCTCCGAAAGCAGCGCAGCCACCTGCGTCTCCGCCGCCGCCTGAAAAGAGCGCTGAGAGTCGAGAAAGGCCCGCTTTATCCGCGCGATATATTCTTCCAGGGGAACGGTGTCCTCCTCTCCCTGAACATGGGAGCCGATAATGTGGCGGATCGAGTTGAGGCCGGCGCTGCGCCCGTAGAGCACGTTGTCGATCACCGCCACCAGCTGGTTCAGGGAGTCAAAAACAATGTTGAGGGATGCGGCCAGCCGATCGAGCACCTCCTCCGACGACAGATCGTCGGGCGACACCGCTTCGCCAAGAATCAGGGAAAAGAGGCGGGACAGGAGGACCGCCTCCTTGTCCGAACTGACGGGCGATGACGCCCCCGGGGCCTGGATGGGCCCAAACCGGCGCGTCACGTCCGCCAGGGCCCGGATCCTGTCGCCGGCCTCCAGATTCTTGAACCGCTCCTCGAGAAAACCCTCGATCAGGGCTTCGCCCTGGTCCGGATTCAGTGAGTAGAGGTCGCGGATCTCCGCCGCCACCTTCGCAAGATCCAGGTTCTTTCCCGAGGTCAACGGCTCCGTCATGGCTCACGCCTCCTTTTCGTCTTCATCGGGCTCCCCTGGCCGGATGATCACGGTCTCTAGGCTGATGTCGTCCTCCGACGCACCCTCCTCATGACGCAGTTTTTCATGCCGGCGTCGATCCGGATGGCCGGGCGGCGGTGGCGGCCCCTTCTTCTCTGCAGAAGGAGGGGCATCGGAAGCCCCCCGCCTGCCACTCG
>CAJXSB010000075.1 GCA_913060435.1 uncultured Desulfococcus sp. | reverse complement strand
ACGATCTGGGCCAGACCGGCATCGCCTACAACACCAAGCATATCAGTAAGGACAAAGCCGAGAAGCTCGGCGCATCCCTGCTCTGGGATAAAAGCCTGAAAGGCAAACTGGGCAGCTGGGAAGGTGATTTCAGAACCAATATGTGGTACGCGGCCCTGCATACCGGCCAGAGCCCCAACAACATGACCGACCTGAAGGCCATCTGGGCAGCCCTTCGCGAGCAACGCGAGCTGATCAAGAAATACTGGGCCTCGGGCGCCGAGTTGATGAGTCTGCTGGCCAACGGAGAAATCTATGCCACCGTGGCCTGGTCCGGACGAGTGGCAGCCCTGCAGCAGGAAGGGCATCCCATCGGGTATCTGTCTCCCAAGGGAACCTACTCGTGGATGGAATATCTGTTTGTGCTCAAGGGCACCGACTTGGAGGTGGCCCAGAAGCTGCTCAACTTCATGCTCGAACCGGCCGCTTCCATCGCCGTGGCCGAAGGCCAGAACTACCCGCCCAGCCTGGATCCGACCAAGGTCAAACTGACCGACAAAATCAAGAAGATGCCGGCCTTCGATCCCACCGGCAAGCTGGACGGCTACCTGTTTGCCAATCCGGGGTATTGGAATTCGCATCAGCTGGAGTGGACGGAGAAGTGGGACCGTATTAAGGCAGGAAGTTAGAAGGGATATCAGCGTGGCAAAAAGCAATAAAAAGCCCATGGTGCAGTTCAAAGGAATCATGAAGCGCTTCGGCAAGGTCACGGCGGTCGAAAAAATGGATTTTGACATCGAAGAGGGCAGCCTGGTGACCCTTTTGGGCCCCTCCGGCTGCGGGAAGACCACGCTGCTGCGCATGGTGGCCGGCCTGGAAGAGCCGAGCGAGGGTGACATCCTGATCAATGGGGTGCGCGTTAACGACACCCCGATCCACAAGCGTAATCTGGGCATGATCTTCCAGAACTATGCTCTGTTTCCCCATAAGACCATTTTTGATAACGTGGCTTTTGGCCTCAAGTACCGGTCGGTGCCCAAGGCTGATATCGAGCAGAAGGTCAAACGCGCCCTTGAAATGGTCCGTCTGCCCGGCGTGGAAAACCGCATGCCGAGCCAGCTCTCCGGGGGGCAGCAGCAGCGTATCGCCATGGCGCGGGCCATCGTGATCGAGCCGGACGTGCTGCTGATGGACGAGCCGCTCTCCGCCCTGGATGAAAACCTCCGGGAGGAGATGCGGCGCGAGGTCGACAACCTGCAGCAGGCCATCGGCGTGACCACCATCTTCGTCACCCACGATCAGCGGGAAGCCCTCAGCATGTCGGACAAGATCCTCGTCATGAAAAACGGCCGCAAGCAGCAGGAGGGCACCCCGGAGTCCGTCTACAATGCGCCGGCCAACCATTTCGTGGCCGACTTCCTGGGCCACTCCAATTTCATGGCGGGGGATGTGGTGGCGCTCGACGGCCGGCACGTCCACGTCAAAATCGAAACCGGCGACGTCCTCCTGGCGGAGAACAAGGGCGGTTTTGCCGAGGGCGACCAGGTCGAACTGGTGGTGCGCGCCCAGCGCTTCGACGCCTTTACCATGGACGAGTTTACCCCGTCTGCCGGAATGAACCACTTCCAGGGCCGCATCAAGGACCGGAGCTATATGGGCGGAGAGGTCAGCTATTTCATCGAGCTGGGGGGCGGCCGGGAGATTCATGTCATCAGCATGATGCGCTCGCGGATCTACAACACCGGCGAAGCGGTCAGCGTCGAGGTCTCGCCCCACCACTGCCACCTGATCCCCATGGCGTAATCTGTGCGACCGGGCTGAGAAACGCCGCCGATGCCCTTCTCGACCGGCGTTTTCCCGGACGGGCGCCCCTGCGTGGGATAATCCCATTTGACGAATCATCGAAGGGCCTGTCAGGATGAGAGCAATGCTGCAAATGGACCGCATCGCGCCTGGATTTTCCGAGCGCTATCCCGATCGAATCATCACCATCGACTCCCACACCCAGGGGGAGCCGACGCGGCTCATGGTAGCCGGGTCGGAAATGCTTCCCGGAGAGACCATGAAGGCGAAACGAGATGATTTCGAGGCCCGTTTCGACCACGTCCGCAGGCTCCTGACCCGGGAGCCGAGGGGGCACCGGGGCATCATGGCGGGGGTGGTGACCGAACCGGTCAGCCCCGAGGCGGCCTTCGGGCTTTTCTACATGGATGCCCGACGCTACCCTTACCTCTGTGGCCACGCCACCATTGGCGCCGTCATGACGCTGGTCGAATCCGGCGCCCTGCCTCTGGACGACGGTGATGCGGTGGTCACGGTCGACACCCCGTCGGGGCCGCTTCACGCCCACACCCGGGTCCGGCGCGGCCGCGTCGACGCCGTGGCCATCGACATGGTCCCCTCTTTCGTATTCGACACGGGCCGCGAACTCGCGGTTCCCGGCTTCGGCACGGTTCCCGTGGACCTGGTCTGCGTGGGCGGATTTTTCGCCATGGTTCCGGCGGGCGCCGTCGGCATTCGCCTCGAGCCGGAGAACAGCGGCCGCCTGATCCGCCTGGGCATGGCGGTCATCGCCGCGGCGAACGAGGCGTTTTCCGTCTTTCACCCCGAGCGGCCCGAGGTCGGCACGGTGGATGTTACGGAATTCTATGATGACGGACCCGAACCGGGATGCGGCCGGAGCGCGGTGATCTACGGGGAGTCCCACATGGACCGCTCGCCCTGCGGCACCGGCACCACTGCACGGATGACCCTGCGCCACCACAGGGGCGAGCTCGCCCCCGGCCAGGTCTACCGAAGCATCGGGCCCCTCGGCACCGCGTTCGAGGGGCGGATCGTCCGGACCCTCGATGTCGGGCCTTTCGCGGGCATCGTGGGGCGGGTCCAGGGCAGCGCCCGGATCACCGGCTATCACCAGTTCGTGGTGGACGACGAAGACCCGTTTCCGGAGGGATTCCTGCTATGACCATCACTGGGGCACGACCCGAGATCATTCTTTTCAACGGCGTTTTCGCCGGATCCATCGCCGCGAATTCACCGCTCGAGGCCGCGGCCGTGGGCGGCGGAAGGATCCTGGCCCTGGGCCGTGACGACGAGATCCTCCGCCTCTTCGGCCGGGGGACGGAAACCGTCGACCTGGGAGGCCGCCTGGTAGTGCCGGGGTTTATCGACACCCATATCCACTTCTACGAGTGGGCGCTTCAGCGCCGGGGCCTTTCGCTCGACGACATCGCGAGCCTCGATGCCCTGATCTCCCGGGTCCGGGATGCGGCCGGCCAACGGGCGCCCGGCGAGTGGATCATGGGGCAGGGGTGGAACGAAACCGACTGGGCCGAGCGGCGCATGCCGACCCGGGAGGTCCTCGACTGCGCCGCGCCGGACCATCCGGTGCTGCTCTGGCGCTGCGACCTGCATCTGGCCGCGGCCAATTCCGCAGCGCTGGCCGAAGCCGGCATCGGCGCCGATACACCGGACCCGCCGGAGGGCCGGATCGAGCGGGACGAGCAGGGCGAGCCGACCGGCATTCTGCGGGAGCTGGCCATCAACATCGTCCGCCGGGCGGTGGCCCCGCCGGGGGCGGACCAGGTGCGTGACGCCTTTACGGCGGCCGCCGGCGCCCTCCATCGGAGGGGCGTCACCGGCATCCACGATGTCCGGCTGATGGCGGACCGGGACGGTGGCCGTGCATTCCGGGCGTTTCAGCGGCTCGACCAGGAGGCGCGCCTTGATCTCCGGGCATGGGTAACCCTGCCCGGGCAACGGCTGGACGAGATCATCGGCCTGGGGCTCCGGACCGGATTCGGCAATGACCGCCTCCGCATCGGCCATGTCAAATACTTCTCCGACGGCGGCATGGGCGCCCGGACCGCCTGGCTGATCGATCCCTACCTGGACGCGGAGCGCGGCATGCCCCTCATGGACATGGCGGAGCTGGCCCGGGATATCGACGCGGCCGACCGGGCGGGTCTTTCGGTGATGGTTCATGCCGTGGGGGACCGGGCCAACCGCGAATTGATCGACATTTTCGACGCCCTCGCATCGGAGCGCACCCGAAGCGGCCGGGCGCGGCCCGCCATCCCCCATCGCATCGAACACGTCCAGATGATCCGCCCGGAGGATGTCGAACGGCTGCGGCGCCTCGGCGTGGCCCTTTGCGTGACGCCCGCCAACATGACTCTCGATATCAATCTCATCGATATGGCCCTGGGGGAAAAGGGGCGATGGACCTATCCCTTCCGCCAGCTGATGGATACCGGCGCACCGGTCATGTTCAGCTCCGACTGTCCGGTGTGCGACCCCGCCCCCCTGCTGGGGATGCATGCCGCCGTCACCCGCCAGCGGGCCGACGGTACGCCCCCAGGCGGTTGGTATCCCGATGCCCGGGTGGCGCCGGCAGAGGCCCTGAAGGCCTATACCGAAACCCCTGCGTCCGTCCATGGGGCGGGCGACCTGGGTGTCATTGCCCCTGGAAAGCGGGCCGATCTGGCGGTCCTGAGCGAAAACATCCTGGCCGCCCCCCCGCCCCGGATGCCCGGTGCCAGCGTCGACATGACCCTCTTTGACGGCCGGATCGTTTATCGGCGGTTTTAGGCGCGACCTCCGGCGGGGTGTTGCCGGAAGATGGCGGGACGTCATTGCCGGAAGCAACCGGAGAGGGGAGCTGCCTATGGATATCATCGAAAACATCAAGGGCGCCTGGATCCAGCACGGCCCGATCAATGAACGCATCTACCTGATGCGTCTGGGAGCGGCGGAGCCGAAGGGCCTCATCGCTCTCCTGGACCGAATGGCGGTGAAAAACAGCTATGGAAAGATTTTTGCCAAAATACCGGCGTCGGCATGGGAGGATTTCCAGGCGGCTGCATTTATCAAGGAGGCCGTGGTCCCGGGGTTTTTCAACGGCGAAACCGACGGCCTTTTCGTGGCCAAGTATTTCTCTGCCGAGCGGCGCACGGTGCTGCCCCGGCATGTCGAGGCGCTGACGGCGGTGGTCGGCCAGGATGCCGCGGAAGCGGAGGAGGCCCCGAAGGAGCACAGCCAGGCCGGGCGAAAACCGATGCCGTGCACGCCCCGGGATGCCCGGGAGATGGCCCGGATGTACCGGCGTGTCTTTGCCTCCTATCCCTTTCCGATCCACGACCCCGCCTACCTGCAGCGGATGATGCACGAAGGCGTCCGCTGGTACGCCGTCCGCGTCGAAGACCACATTGCGGCGCTGGCCGCCGTGGAGATCGATTCCGCAAACCGGAATGCCGAGATGACCGATTTCGCGACCCTGCCGCCGTATCGAGGCCGCGGATTCGCCGCCACGCTGCTGCGGCATATGGATGGAGAGGCCCGCGCATTGGGGGTTAAAACCGCCTATACCATCGCACGGGCTGCTTCCCGCGGGATGAACACCGTGTTCAAGCGCGGGGGATACCGCTACGCCGGGTTATTAAGAAATAATTCCCATATTTCCGGCGCCATCCAGAGCATGGCGGTCTGGTACAAGCCGCTCTGATCCGCCCATGGCCTTCATGGTTTCACCCCTCTTCTCCCGCCGGTTTCTTCACGGCGGCCCATGCGTTGGTGGCAAGCTGCCGGGTCTGGTCCCAGGCCCGGGCCTTCAGGAAAAAGAGGATGCCGAAGAGAAGGATCAGGGCATAGAGCATGGCCGGTGAATGGCGCAGCACCTGAATCCAGGGGGCGAAAAAGTCCGGAAGCCGGTGCATCGCCATTTCCAGAATTCGGTCGAAGGGGCCGTTGGCCGAGGCGCATCGGGACGGGTCGAGGCAGCCGAAAAACAGGGGCGAGGCCAGGTATCCGAGGGTGGTGAAGAGCAGGGCGAAATAGAGCCCGCGGCGCCTTTTGACAACCTTCAGGGCCGTCTGCATCGCCTGCTGCCGCTCCTTCATCCCCTCCGGTGTCTCGTAGACCGGGGCCTCGCCCCGGGTGGCCGCCACCTCGTAGTCTCCCGGAAGCCCCGTGGGCGCGTAGGGGACCACGTTCCCGGCGATCCGCTCCATGACGCTGCGGTGGATTCTGGGGCGATGGATCCGGACGCCGCTTTTGGCGTCGTTGCAGAGTGCCTCCAGGTTGCGCGGCTTGTACCGGTAGTAGGCGGCGGCCATGGCCCGGGAGTCGTGCTGGGGTCCGTGCCAGTCGGCGTGCTTCTCGAATTCTTCCCGGCACCGGGGCAGGAGGTGGAGACCGGGGGACCCGTCCGCTTCCGAACTCGCCGCGGCCTTTTCAATCATCCAGTCGAGGGCTACCAGGGAGAGGGCCTGACGGGGGTATCCGCCGCCCACATCCGAGTGGACCCCGGGAAACCAGACCTGCTCGATGCGCACGGGGTCGGTTTCGTCGCTTTCATCCCAGAGGACGGGGTGGAAGGTGTGGCGCTCGTCGTCCACCGACAGGGCATGGCAGGCTTTCCTGACCTTTTTCGACAGTTTGTGGTCGGGAAAATAGATGGGGTAGACCAGGGTGTTCCATGCCATGGCGATTTCGTCGATGGGGAATCCATAGGCGTCGACGGTGTCCCAGACACCGATGAATTCGATCTCCGGGAGGTGGCGGGGCGACACCGGGTCCGTCCGGCCTACGAAGGCGCGGATGGCGCGGGTCAGGAGCCCGGCCTTGAACCGGGAGCGGTAGGCGTTGTAGTTCTTCCGGGCGGCCTTGTCCAGGGCCTTTTCGTTCTCGTAGTCGGTGTAGACGCCGCAATAGTCGATCATGCCCGCGAGCATGCGAACAGTGAAGGCGCCCCGGCTGAAGCCGAACAGATAGATCCGGTCCCCGGACCGGTAGGTGCGGCAGAGGAACTTGTAGAGTTCGCGAATATTCCGCTTCAGCCCCCAGCCAAAGGCGCCGCCGAGGAGTTTGAACGGGAGGAACTCCTGGGCGCCCACGCCGTCGTCGTAGAAGGCGACCTGGTCGTCGCGGTGGAGGTCCAGGGCTTCATAGAGGCGCCAGACATTGGTTTTGTTGCGCTTGGCAGCACCGTTGCCGGTGCCGTCGGACAGCAGTATGATGTTTTTGTTCATGAAGCCTCCTTTCATGCGGTGGGGGGAGCGTCGTGCGTCAGCGCAGAAATGCTTATATTGGCAGAATATGCTGGATCAGACGTGTTGCTGGAAAATGATGGTTCAATTAGAAAATAATACTGCCATCGCAAAACGCGAAAGAATAATTTCACTGCCGCAGGAGGAGCACCCATGCTGAAAATTGTGGAGGTCGGCCCCCGGGACGGGCTGCAGAATGAAACCGCCGTCGTTCCATCGGAGGCGAAGGTCGAATTCGTGAATGCCCTCTCCCATTCGGGTGTCGGAGAGATCGAGGTCAGCGCATTTGTCTCGCCCCGCTGGGTGCCCCAGCTTGCCGATGCTGAGGAGGTGTTCCGGAAAATCGAACGGCAGGATGGGGTGGTCTATTCGGCCCTGGTGCCCAACGAAAAAGGGCTGGAGCGCGCTTTCGCGGCGCGGGTCGACAAGGTATCCGTATTTACGGCGGCCAGCGAGAGCTTCAACCGGAAGAATATCAATACGTCGGTCAAGGGCTCCATCGAGCGTTTCCTGCCGGTGGCAAAGGGGGCGAAGCGCGCGGGAATTGCCCTTCGCGGATATGTATCGACAGCGTTCTGGTGCCCCTTCGAAGGGCGGATCGCGCCGGCGGCCGTGGCCGATCTGGTGGAGCTTCTCGTCGATATCGGCGTCGATGAAGTCTCCATCTCCGACACCATCGGGAAGGCCTCCCCGGACGAAGTCCGGCGGCTTCTCGACCACCTGCTGCCGCGGATCCCGCCCGAACGGGTTGCCGTCCATTTTCATGACACCTACGGCAGGGGCGTGGCGAACGTGCTGGCCTCGTGGTCCTGCGGCATCCGAATCTTCGACGCCAGCGCGGGGGGGCTCGGGGGCTGCCCGTATGCGCCCGGGGCGACGGGCAACGTGGCCACGGAGGCGGTGGTCACGGCCCTGGAAAATGAGGGCGCAGCGGTGGGCGTCGACCTCCAGCGGCTCTCCCGGGCAATGCAGATCCTGGATCCTCACCTGGTGGAAGAGCGCCGCACCCTCCCTGCGGACGATTTGCGCGCCTGCGCCACCTGCGAATTTTCCACAGGCGACGACTGCTGCCGGCCTCGGGCGTGAGCAGCGCCGCGCAGCACAGCCGCATCGGCAGGATTAATCCACCGTGACGAGCGTATTCTGCCGGCCGGCGCCCGGGGCGCTAAACTCCGGCATGCGGCGCGTGTTCCGGCTGAAGGACCATTGGGTGTAGGGGGTTTTGATGCGATCTTCAGGATGGAGGCGCAGCCACAGACCCGCACCGATGGGAAAGGCATAGTTGGCTTCGGCCAGTTCCATGAATGCGTTCTTCATGGCCGCGAGCTTTTCAGGATACTGCCCGGCCGGGAAATGCCTGGCCCGTCGGCCAGCGCCCGATATGTCGCGGTCTGGGCCCTGAACTCCTGCAGCAGGGAGGCCAGCCAGGCATTCATGCGGTGCCCCACGGCAGACTGTTTTTATGGATTGAACAGCCAGGGTGAAAGTTCCACGTCGCTAATCGTGGCCATGCCGATGTCCAGCCAATGCAGGTACTCCACCAATAAACTTCGGTCCTGTTTGTCGCCCCATTCGCCGGGATGTCGCCCCCATCTTCCAACATCTCAACCATGGGGGCTAAAAACCCAAAAAATGCATGGGTCTTTATCCATAATGGTGCTTTTAAGATGTTTCAGGGGTTTTAGGGGTGGCTTGGTTCTTCCGTATAAAATATATTGACATATTCAGACACCGGTATATAGGATAAATCCAAATTGTCGTTCCGTTGGAAATCATCGCATCATTTCTTGCGTGCCGCTGATGATCGGAATGTGAATCCAGCAAAGGAGGGTAACATCATGTCAAGGTGTAAGCTGTGCGGGATCCTGGTTGTTCTTTTCGTCGTTGTTTCCGCTGTTCTGCCCTGCGGCCTCGGGGCCGAACCCCAGGGAAAACTCGTCATGTTCCACGCGGGAAGCCTCTCCGTACCGCTGGAAGCCATGGAGAAGGCCTTTGAAGCCAAATATCCGAAAGTGGACCTGCTCCGTGAACCGAGCGGGAGCCAGAAGGCCGCCCGGAAGGTTTCGGAGCTCCAAAAGCCGTGCGACATCATGGCGTCCGCCGACTACAAGGTGATCGACAAGCTCCTGGTGCCGGATTTCGGGGACTGGAATGTCCGTTTCGCGACCAACCAGCTCGTGCTCTGCTACACGGACCAGAGCAGGTATGCGGACGAGGTCAACGCGGAAAACTGGTATCAAATCCTGCAGAAAAAAGAGGTTTCCTGGGGGCATTCGGATCCCAATCTGGACCCGTGCGGCTACCGCTCCCTGATGGTGGTTCAGCTGGCTGCAAAATACTACAAGGATCCGGAGCTGTATGACAAGCTCATCGCCAATCGGCCCCAGGAAAACGTCCGCCCCAAATCGGTGGAGCTGATTTCACTCCTCCAGACGGGGAACATGGACTATGCGTGGGAATACCTGTCGGTGGCGGTGCAGCACGGCCTGAAATACATCACCCTTCCGGATGAAATCAATCTGGGCAACTATGCCTACGATGACCAGTATGCCGAGGCGGTCGTCCGGGTAACGGGCAAGGAGCCGGGTACGTTCATGGATATCAAGGGCAAATCCTGCACCTATGGCGTTACGCTCATCAAGGACGCCCCCAACCGGGAGGCTGCGGTCGCCTTCCTGGCCTACATGCTCGATCCGGAGGGCGGATTGAAGGTGCTCAAGGAGATGGGCCAGCCGCCGTTTGTCCCTTGCCGGGTGCCCACGGAAGCGATGAAGGCCAAGCTCCCGGAAGAATTGAAAGACCTGGCGGTAGTCAAAAATTAGGGAGAGAGGCAAGCAGTGGAAAAAAGGGAGCCGTTTTTCTGGCTGACGATCTCGTGCGGCGTCATCATCATGGCATTTATCCTTCTGCCGCTGATCGACCTGATGACGGCTCCCTCCATGGCCATGCTCCAGAAGGCATTGAAGGATCCGGATGTGGTCCGTTCGATCTGGCTCAGCGTCTACACCGCGGGATCGGCCGCACTCCTCTCCTTCGTCTTTGGGACGCCCCTCGCCTATGTACTGGCCCGCACCCGATTCCGGGGCAAGCGGCTGGTGGAGAGCATCATCGACCTGCCCATCGTCATCCCCCACCCCGTCGTCGGCATCGCGGTTTTGAGCGTCACCGGGAAAAATCATCCGATCGGGCAGCTGCTCAGCGACCTCGGGGTTCGGGTGATGGGGAGTGTCACGGGGATCGTGACGGTGCTGACCTTTGTGGGCGCACCCTTCTATATCAACGCGGCGAAAGACGCTTTTGAAGGAATTTCCCCGAGGCTGGAGAAGGTCTCGCGCAGTCTCGGGGCTTCCATGGCGAGCACCTTTTTCCGGATCACCTTTCCGCTGGCCTGGCGGGGCATGGTCATCGGTTTTATCATGTGCACGGCCCGTGCTGTCAGCGAGTTCGGCGCCGTGGTCATCATCGCCTACCATCCCATGACGGCGCCGGTAATGATCTATGAACGATTTGAGGCCTATGGCCTGAAGTATTCCCAGCCCGTCGCGGTGTGGCTCGTTCTGGTCTGCCTGTTCCTGTTTCTGGTGCTTCGCATCCTGACGCTTCGGGAGGCGCGCGGGGAATGATCCGGATTGAAGACCTGACGGTCCGCCTGCCGGATTTTTGCCTGGAGCATATCCATCTCGAGGTGGGGGAAAATCAATTTTTTGCGCTGATGGGGCCCACCGGCGCCGGAAAGACCGTGCTGCTCGAGGCGGTGGCCGGCCTGATTCCCGTCCACGGGGGGAGGGTCTTCATCGGCAGCCGGGAGGTCACGGGGCTGCCTCCTGAAAAACGGGGAATCGGCATTGTATATCAGGATCATGCCCTTTTCCCCCACAAGACCGTGCTCCAGAATATCACCTATGGACTGCGCTTCCACAAGGCCCAGAAGGCCGACGCCGATAAGAGGCTTCCGCAGCTGATCGATCTGCTGCGCCTTTCCCCCATCCTGAACCGGCTTCCCACCCATTTAAGCGGCGGCGAAAAGCAGCGGGTCGCCCTTGCCAGGGCCCTGATGGTATCGCCTGCGGTCCTCCTGCTGGACGAGCCCCTGTCCGCACTCGACCCCAATTTCCGGGAGGAGATCCGGGACGCCCTGAAAGACCTCCACAACGCCGCTGCAACGACATTTTTGATGGTAACCCACGACTTCACCGACGCCCTGTTCCTGGCCGAGAGGGCGGCGGTCATGAACCAAGGCCGCCTGGAGCAGACCGGGTTTACCGCAGAGGTCTTCCGCCGGCCCAGCTCTCTTTTCGCCGCCGAATTCGTGGGCATGAAAAACGTCTTTTCGGCAACCTTTTCAGGCGCCAGCGCCATGGTCGGCGATCTCGTCATCCCGCTGGAGCGGCCGGTGGAAAAGCCCGGGCAATATCTGGCCGTCCGGCCTGAAGACGTCGTGGTGAGCAGGGAGGCGACGCCCATCAACGGATGCAGCCCAGTGAAAGGGGAGGTCGCACGGGTGGCGGATTACGGATTTTACTTCAGCATCACCGTAAAGACCGGCGGGGGAATCCGCATCCAGTCGTTGATGGCGAAAAGCATGCTTCCCGACACGGATCCGAGGGAATGGCGGCAGGCCTATGTCCACTTGCGGCCGTCGAGCCTGCACCTGTTTTAGGGGCGGTGCAGCGTCTGGCGATCCAGGCGTTGCCTGACCTGGGGGGGGACCACCGTCCCGGCTGCCGCTTGGAATGACGAGCCGTTCCTGCTTCATCCGCCGCTGGTCTCCTTATATCGAATGAATTGAACTCGAAGCATGCGGGATGAATGTCATCACCTCCTCTGCGATCCATCTGCAGGTGGCCTCACCCGCTCATTCCGATTATTTTCCTCCGAAGCGCTTTCGGATTTCATTTCTGATGATATGAATCAAGCTCCCCCTGCTCCGGAAATCGTTTATCCTCCTAAAAAACGCTTTCATATCAGCGACATTTTCCGGGATTTCACCTCCAGGAATTTTTTGGGACGCCGCCAGTATTTTTTGGATGATTCCATCATGGATCCTGGGCGTTTCCCTGAGGGATCTGTCGGTCACATAATGCAGGATTTTCACATTCTTTCTTACAGGCAAAAATTTGTGCTTTCTCTTATAATTCCACCTGGAGTCCAGCGACAGAATCCGACAGTCCGACCGGAACAATGCTTCCACCAGCGATACTTGATCGTATTTGTTTTCATGAATCTGATAAAATTTATGCCACAAATCAAAAAAATGATTTGCTTCAGGGCTGTTTTTGAAAAAGATCACGCCGCCATTCCAATGCGGCAGTTCGTTGATGGCGGCGTTTCCATCTAGGACCATCGTATTCGTCCGGCCCGGTTTTTTTTGCTCTGTGCGATTCAGTTTCAGGCATACATCAAAATAATTCAGAAAAATCGACGATCTTGAGACATCGCCAACCACGATCGTGTCGCTGTCCAGGTAGAGCGTTTTATCAAACGGGGTATATCGGTAGAGCTGGGTTTTGATATTCCTGTTTTCTGGCGTATCTATTTCAAGATAAATCCACACATCAAAGCCTTCCCGCCATCCATGGAGATGCTTCATCCGTCCCTTTTCACACACATTGGTAATGATGCAGATCGGTATTTCTGGATTCGTCTCCCGGGCAGACCTGCAGGAGACCAAAGCCATCGCCAGATACGGCCTGCCAAAGGCGATATAGAGCATCCCTATTTCATTCTCTAATTTCATATAGCATCCTCTTGATTCGGTGATGAGGCTGAAATCCTACGACCTAAAGGTTAGACAATGATTCAGGGCCGATAAAAAAATCATCTTCGTTGGCGGTTTAATATCCATTGACGATGCGATATGTGAAAAACATTCATTTATTAATTTTGTTTACATTATTTGATGTTTTAGTATATATTATATAACAATGATGTCGGATCTGCATTTCGTACGGGTTGCGATTCCCATCTGATCTCCGAACCCCTCCTTCCTTTCTGGATTGTTGTACGCTTTCTCAGAAGTTCCATGTGATCATCTTACGGATCGATCTCTTCTTCGGCAAACATCAGCGCGATAAGCGGTTTGCTCCAGCATGATTTTTTGTCATACAACATGCTGTTTATATATGAAAAAAAATTAAGCCAAATAAAAAAAAATTAAGCCAAATAAAGGAGGGGCGATGGCAAAACCAAAGGTCGCTCTATACTGGTGCGCTTCCTGTGGCGGATGCGAGGAAGCAGTCGTCGATCTCAATGAGGATATCCTGAAGGTCACCGAAGCGGTGGATATCGTCCTCTGGCCGGTAGCAATGGACTTCAAGAAAAAGGATATCGAGGCCATGAAAGACGGTGAGATCGCGGTGAGTTTCATCAATGGCGCCGTGCGCCTCGAAGAGCAGGAGGAGATGGTCGCGCTCCTCCGGCAGAAATCCGGCCTGGTGGTCGCTTTTGGTGCCTGCGCTCACCTGGGCGGCATACCGGGGCTGGGCAACTTTTACAACCGGGAGACGATTTTCCAGTACGCTTACCAGAAAGTCCCCTCCGTGGTGAACCCGGAGGGCGTCATGCCGCAGCAGAAGACAAGCGTTGACGGGAAGGAGCTGGCGCTGCCCGAGTTCTATGATACGGTGCGTGCGCTGCACCAGGTCATTCCAGTGGATTATTATCTACCCGGGTGTCCGCCTCCGCCGGACCTGATCATGAACGCGATCACCGCCGTCCTTTCCGGAAAGCTGCCGGAGAAGGGGAGTGTGCTGGCCCCCAACATCGCCCTGTGCGACACCTGCCCCCGAAAAGACCGCAAACCAGAGAAGCTGTCCCTGACGGATTTCAAGCGGCCCTGGGAGATCCGGATAGACCCGGAAGAATGCTTTTTGGCCCAGGGTCTTTTCTGCTATGGGCCGGCAACCCGCAGTGGATGCGGCGAGACCTGCATCCGGGCGAACCAGCCGTGCCGGGGCTGCTTCGGCCCCCTGGACGGGGTGGTCGACCAGGGCGCAAAAGCGCTTGCCATGTTTGCGTCGATATTGGGTGTAGGGGAAGAAGAAAAACGACTGGATCAAGACACCCGGGAGCTCCTGGACAAGTTTGCCGACCCGGCGGGCACCTTTTACCGGTTCGGTCTGCCGGTTTCACTCTTGAAGAGAAGGCGCATGCCGGCCACGGGAGAAAAATAATGAAGAGAATAACGATCGATCCCATCACAAGGCTTGAGGGGCATGGCAAAATAGAGATTTTTCTCGACGAAGGCGGCAATTGCGACCGCGCCTTCCTGCAGATCCCCGAACTGCGCGGATTTGAACAGTTCGCGGTCGGAAGGCCGGCAGAGGAGATGCCCAGGATCACCACCATGATATGCGGCGTCTGCCCCACCGCGCATCACATGGCGGCAGGAAAAGCCCTGGATGATCTCTTTCAGGTGGCCCCCCCTCCCCCGGCGAAAAAGATCCGAGAGCTGATGTACAATGCCTTTCAGGCGGAAGACCACATCCTCCACTTCTTTTTCCTGGGAGGCCCCGATTTCGTTGTCGGCCCGCAGGCGCCGCCTTCCGAGCGAAATATACTGGGGGTTATCGCCAAGGTGGGTATGGAGGCGGGGGGGAGGGTGATCCAGATGCGGAAAGGAATGCGCAATATTCTTCGGAT